>DATNBU010000025.1 GCA_035571835.1 Candidatus Limnocylindrales bacterium
AGTCTCGGCGCCCTGCTCGGGTGACGCGCTGATTCTGTTCCCGCCGAGCGACTCGAAAGGAATCACGCTCAACCTGGGTGGCCTTCCGCTCGTTGGCACCGGCAATGGCGTGGGCATCAAGGTGCTGCGCGGCGGCAAGCTCGGCTCGGCCATCGTCGGCGGAGGCGAGGATCACGGGGCAAGGGCCGAGATCCTGCGCTTCGGAACCGGCATCAAGGCCTCGGGTCGAACCCTGCTCACCGAGATCAGCAACATCGATGTTCACGACAACCACCGGGACGGCCTTCAGATCCGCACCAGCGGAGTCGTCGTCCGCGACGTGACCAGCCACGCGAACGGACGCGACGGCGTTGTCGTCTCCGGACACGGCAACGAAGTCTCCGGAGTCGTCTCCAAGGGAAATCTCCGCGACGGTCTTCAGGTGCGCGGCACCGGCGCAGCAGTCCGCGCCGAGACGTCCGGCAATCGCCGCAACGGTACGACGGTCGGAGGCCGCGGCAACGAGCTTGCCGGCGTCGAGTCGTCGGGCAACGGCGGTGTCGGTCTGCGCGCCAACGGGGCGGATCACGAGCTTTCGGGCGTGACGTCGTCCGGAAATGCGAGCGGCGAAGTCTCGGGCCGCGCGGGAGCAGCGAAATGATGCCGCGCATGCACGAGAGAAAGGGATCGGAGAAGACGATGAAGGCGGTTCTTTCAGGCGCGCTTTTCTCAGGATGGCTCTCGGCGGCTTTCGTACTGATGGCGACCGCATCGGCACACGCCGGCGTGCCGGCGACGTTTGCCGGAGACATCTGCCCCGGCACGTGCACGAACAACGCCGCCGTCTGTCACAAGGACGCGGACTGCACGGGCGGCGCGACGTGCGCACTGCCGGCCGTCTGCAACGTGACGCAGCAGTACGACATTACTCCCGGCGCGATCCTCGACTTCAAGACGTCGACGGTCAACGTGAACGGCGCCGGACAGTTCAATTTCGACGTCAACAGCGGCTCGATTCTCTCGGGGCCACTCAATGTGTCGACGGCGGGCACGGCCATCGACGCGAACGGAATCGGCACCAGCGGCAGCGACAGCGGATCGATTCACATCGATGCGCGGCGGCTCTGCAACGCCGGACCGGTTCCGTGCGTGAACCTTGCGGACTGCCAGCTCGGCGCGTGCGATACGCGGCGCTGCACCGGAAGGGCGACGCAGCATTGCCTCGGCGATACCGATTGCGTGGGTGCGTGCGTCAACCGGCGCTGCAACAACACCAAGATCTTCACGCGCTGTACGAGCAACACGGATTGCAATTTCGGAACATGCCCTGCGCAGCTTCAGTGCAGGAACCGCGATTTCAATCCGGTATCGTGCTCCTCCAATACCGACTGCGAGTTCGGCGACTGCACGATCGGCACGGCATCGATTTCGATGGGCGGAGCGATCGTCGGCAACTCGGACTTCCCGGCATCGATCACGATGCGGGCGGCCGACAACATCTCGATTTCCAAGAGCGTCAATCTTACCGGCAGCGCGTTCGACTCCGACGGCGGCGACATCACGGTCGAAGCGATGTCCGGCGCTGTGACCGTGACCGGCAACATTGTGGCCGACTCCGGCGGTGACGGTCAGGGCGGCTCGGTCGAGCTCGATGGCGGGACCGACGTCACCGTTGCCGCGGACATCGACGTCACCGGCGGTGATTTCGACGGCGGCTCGGTCGAGATCAACGCCGACCGCGATGCATTCATCAACAGGAGCCTGCTCGCCAACGCGAATTCCGGCGAAGGCTACGGCGGCGAGCTGCTGCTTCATGCCGAGCGCGACATGTTCTTCACGGGCGCTTCCGCGCTCAGCAGGACCAAGATCGAGACGAGCGGCCATACGAGCGCCGACAACTCCGCCGGCGACGGCGGCAGCCAGGACTTCTCGACTGGTCGCGATCTGTCCATGAACGTGAACACGCGAATGACCGGAAACGGCGCGAGCCCGAACGGCTACGGCTCGGACTTTTCGTTCGACGTCGGACGCAACCTCGTCCTCGACGGCGGCATGATCGCGAAGGCCGAAGGCGTGCACGGCCAGGGCGGCCAGCTCGACATCTTCGCCGACGGCACCGCGAAAGTATCCTCGACGGCGACGATCGACCTGACCGGCGGCGATTCGGGCGGCGGAGACATGGGGCTCGAGAGCACCGGCAACACCGACTTCGCCGGCATTGCCGACGTGACCGGCAGCAACGGCGGCGCCGGCGGCTCGACGTTCCTCTATTCGAGCGCCGACACGTCGGTCTCCGGTTCGCTCGTCATCACGAGCCTGAACGGAGGAAATCACGAAGTCGACGCCTGCCGCGTCACGCTTACAGGTACGGGCAAGATCACGTCCACGGCCGCGAACGGCGAGAACAAGCTGCTCTCGCGCGAAAGCATGAAGCTGCTGGCCGGCAGCAAGATGACGACCGGCGTATCCGGAAAGAACGAGCTCGAATACCGCTCGCCCGCGAAGCCGCCGGTCATCCAGGGCACGGTCACGCCGGCGCCGATCAAGATCGTCAACGAGCAGCTGACCGGCTGCCCGATCTGCGGCAACAACGAGATCGACCAGGGCGAGACCTGCGATGACGGCAATACTGCCGATGGCGACGCGTGCACGAGCACGTGCCAGAACGCAAAGTGCGTGCAGCAGACGGCCGCTCCCGGATATCCGACCGTTCCGCTGTGCTCGGACAACGACAACTGCTCGACGGACACCTGCAACACGGCGCTCAACGGCGGCACGTGCCAGCACTCGGCCAAGACCTGCGACGACTCGATCGCGTGCACGTCCGATTCCTGCAATCCGGTGACCGGTAACTGTGTCAACATCGGCAACGACAACCAGTGCAACGACCAGAATCCGTGCACCAACGACGTCTGCGCGCCGGGGACCGGATGTACGGGCGTGGCCAACGCGGAACCCTGCGACGACAACGACGCATGCACCGAGAACGACGGCTGTGTCGCGAAGGAATGCCAGGGCACTCCGGTCCAGGGATGCGCGGTTTGCGGCGACGGCGTGAGGACGTCGGATGAAGCATGCGACGACGGAAACGCGAGCTACGTGCAGGGTGAATACTGCGGCGTCGCGTGCGCGCTGATCCCGTGCGGCAAAATGTCCGACACCAGCACGGCGCTGAAGTCGAGCGATGCGCTGTATGTGCTCAAGGCCGCCGTCAATCCGCAGCTCAAGTGCACGCTTCAGGTCTGCGACGTCGACGGCAGCGGCAAGGTTGCGGCCGGCGACGCACTGCGAATTCTGAAAGTGGCAGTCGGACAGGTCGTGGCATTGCTCTGTCCGGCCGCGCCCTGATCGCATCTCTACCGCCCGGCGGCCGAATGTGAGCGCGCTCGCGCGTTGCAATTCGGCCGTCCGGGAGTAGCCTCCGCCGCACGATGTATCGAAGCTGGGCGTACATTCTGATGATTTTCGCGACGCTCGTGGGAATCGTCGCGCTCGTGTGGCCAAGCCCGCAGGTTCAGACCATCGAAGAGATCGCTTCGGTTGCGCCCGCCAGCGCGCCGCGCGCCGAGGCGCCGGCCCGGCCTGCGAAGCCGGTAGCCAAAGGTCCGCAGGCGAAAGCGAAGCCTGCGACTGCCGAGCCGCCACCGCCGCCGGTGGTCAAGAAAATGCCGGCGCCGAACACGACGACGCGAAGGGCCGGTCCTCTCGTGCAGAACGGCCTCGAGCCGCAGGTGCCGATCACCAAGCCGGAAGACAAGCCGGTGACTCCGCCGCCGCCGAAAACGTTCGGCGCGCCGCCGCATCCGATCGGCGCAGCGCCGCCGAGGTCGATGGCCAGCCGGCCGCCTCTGTCTCCTCGTCCGCCGGTCATGCCGCACATGGGAACCAATGCTCAGCCAAGGGGCGCGAACACACCGTGAGCGCGGACTGCCGGGACGGCAGCGACGCAGGATGGATGCAGCAGGCAATGCTGGAAGCGCGCCGCGCCGACGGCGTGGACGAAGTTCCGGTCGGTGCGGTCCTCGTCCGTGACGGCGCGGTGCTCGCGCGCGGCCACAACCGCACCATCGTCGATACCGACCCGACCGCTCACGCCGAGATCATCGCACTGCGTGCCGCCGCACTGGCCACTGGCGATCATCGAGTAGGCGGAACGCTCTACGTGACTCTCGAACCATGCTCGATGTGCATGGGCGCGATGATCCAGGCCCGTGTCGAGCGCCTGGTGTTCGCGACGCGTGATCCGAAAGCCGGCGCGGCCGTCTCGCTGTATTCGATCGGAAGCGACGTGCGCCTGAATCATCGCTTCGCGTCGAGCGAAGGTCCTCTGGCCCGAGAATCCGCCGAGTTGCTGCGCACATTCTTTCAGCGCCGCCGGTCGGAATGATCCGGCATCTTGCAGCGGCGCCAGATGGACAGAGGTTGCACCGGAAGGCAGCCGCGCTACAACTCGCGGTCTTCCAGAGGCCTAACAGAGGAGAGGTGGCCGAGTCCGGTTGAAGGCGCACGACTCGAAATCGTGTGTCCCGAGAGGGACCGTGGGTTCGAATCCCACCCTCTCCGCCATTTCATTCCCATCCCGGCAGATCGGCTATCCGTACGGCTCTCGCCGTGCCACCAGAACGAAGGCTGGAGCAGGACCGAGTAGTCGGGCTTGTCGATCGCTTCGTACGCAGCACGAGTGCGCTCGCCGCGCGCCGTCGAGCACTTGCAGCAAAGACAGGTCGCAGGCCCTGCCTCGTACACGCTGCCGAAGAGCTGGTCCCACACCTTGAGGAAGAAGCCGGTATGGATCGGCTTGTGCAGGGTAGACCTGGCGTGATGCACGTAGTGCTGAAACGCCGTGTTGATCCACCGGTGATGAGCGTCCGGCCAGCGGCTCTCGAAGCCCCAGTGCAGGTAGACGCCGTAGGCATAGAAGAACGCGCCGTATGTAAGGAACAGGACGTCCATGTTCACCGGCATGAGCATCGGCAGGAACAGCAGCGGCGCCGCGCGAATGAACTGGTCGACGTGATCGTCGGCGATCACCGCAAACGGCGACGGATTGAAGAACACGTGGTGGCTCTTGTGCTGCTTCCACCAGAAGCCGGCCATATGGCCGAGGCGGTGGTAGGCGAATTCGTAGAAGTCGGATCCTATCCACACGACAAAGAACGTGAACGCGAGATAGCCTGCGCTGTAGCCGCCGAGCCCCGCGTACGCCTTCGACCATCCCGAATCGACGAGGTGCAGCGCGATCGCCGGGCACAGCGCTGCCGTGTAGACGCCCTTGAGCATCTGAAGCACTTCGCGCCGCACCATCGCTGGCCTGGGATAGACCGGATTCGACTTTCGCTGCCACGTCTCGAACGACGGCCGATAGTAATAGCGGGCAAACAGCGCGCCCGACATGATCATCATCAGCACGAAGGTGAGGGCGGTAAGCGTGAGCCAGGTCGTCAGGAAGTTGCCGTGTTGTGCAATTGCCAGAAGCATTCCGGGAGCCTGCCCGCGGAGCATAACGCCCCTGCTATCCGCGGAAAACCCGAAACCGCAGGGCTGCCTCGATCGCGTGAAAGCGTCGGGTTGATCCGGCGCACGGGCTTATGGGAAAGCGCGATGCAATCGTGTGTCCGGTCGACGCTGCGCATCGCCTCGCCGATCCGAAAAAAATTGCACGTTTTTGGTGAGCCGTGATGCGACGCGACAGCAGAAAGTCAGATGTTTACGCAGACCGTGCGTGTTACAGTCCGGCACTCTGGAGGCCCTGCGAATGCGTGTTCTGCTGACCGGTCTTGCCGTTGCCGCGCTTGCCACAATCAACGTGGGAGCCCCCGATGCGATCGCCGCGCCGGATAAGTCCTGCGTTTTCACGATCTCGATGACGTCCGGAAGCGAGGTCAACAACCTCGATTTCACCGTCAACTACACGGCCGTCGGCGGCGACGTCTCGGGCACGCAGACCAATCCGGTCTGTGCGCGAGCGCTGCCGGGCCAGGCCTTCGCCGTATTTCACGATGACGATGCCGGCCATCTCAAGGTAGCGCTCATCCGGCTGACGCATTTTTCGGCTCCGGTACCGCTGGCCGGCTGCCAGATCCTCTACGACACCACGAAGCCGGAGCCGTCGGATTTCTTCGTCACGGTCACCAACGCAGGCCGCGACGGAGACGATACGCAGATCGCTCCGCTGCCAGTCGTCGCTGTGACCAATGTCGAGTGTCCCGGCGAGTTGCCGACCATCACGACGACGACGACGCTTCCCGACACCACCACGACCACGCTCATCCTCGGCGGAGACCGCTGCGGATTTCCGATCACCGACGGCGAAGTGCCCGCCGCATCGGATGCGCTGGCCGCTCTCAAGGCCGGGGTCGGCCTGCTTCAGTGCGACGATTGCGTCTGTGACATCAACGCGAGCGGATCGGTGGGGGCCAGCGATGCGCTGGGCATCCTGCGTGCGGCAGTCGGAATCGAAACCCCGCTCGACTGTCCCGCCTGTTGACCCAGCGCGGCCCCTGCCGGGGAGCGGGTCTGCGCGGCGCAGGCCCGTCCCCATCCTTCCTTTCGGACGTCGCCGGACGTCGCCGGACGTTTCCCGGCCATTTCGCGGTTCACCTTCGCCTAGCGTTGATTTTCGCAAGCGCCGGCGTAACCGCTGGCCCCGGTCGGCGTCGGAAGGCTCGTCGGTGCCGATCTCAAAAAAAACAACATGCGGCCGGCACAGCCGGACGCCGCAACCGACCGAAGGAGACTCACTCATGACCAAGACCAACAAGACCCTGATGACCGCCGCGCTCGGCGGCCTGATGCTGGCGGCGACGATCACGGCTTCCTCGGCGGAAGAGAAGGCAGCCGCCGGTGCGGCCACCGGCAAGACCGGCGAATGTCACGGCGTCAATTCGTGCAAGGGAACCAGCGCCTGCAACACGGCCGACAACAGCTGCGCCGGCAAGAATTCGTGCAAGGGCAAGGGCTGGGTCAAGATGACCAAGGCCGAGTGCGACGCGAAAGGCGGCAAGTTCACGGAGTAACCGCGCCCAGTGCAGCAGACTGTAGAAAATGCGGTGGGAGTCGGGCTCCGGTCCGAACACTACCCGCATCTGCTCGAGAGGCCTCGAACCACGGTCCAGTGGTTCGAGGCCATCTCGGAAAACTACATGGACACCGCCGGCCGCCCTCTCGCCGTCCTCGAAAAAATCCGCTCGAGCTTTCCCGTTGCGCTGCACGGCGTCTCGCTGTCGATCGGCTACAAGCCGCCGCACGGCAATGCCGTCCTGCAGGAAGCGTTCGGCGAGCAGCGGACGCGATACCTTTCGCGTCTGAGGGAGCTCGTTCGCCGCATCGATCCGATGATCGTCTCCGATCATCTGTGCTGGACCGGCGTTCCGGGCGGCAACGTGCACGACCTTCTTCCGACGCCGTTTACCGATGAGGCGCTCGACTGGATCACGTCGCAGGTCGACGAGGTGCAACAGGCGCTCGGGCGTTCGATCGTGCTCGAGAACGTGTCGAGCTACCTGACCTGGGCGTCGTCGACGCGAAGCGAACAGGAATTCCTCGTCGAGGTTGCGCGAAGGTCGGGCTGCAGGATCCTGCTCGACATCAACAACGTCTACGTGAGCGCGCGCAACCACGGCTTCGATGCGCGCGAATATCTCGGAGCGATCCCCGCCGATCTCGTTGCCCAGGTCCATCTTGCCGGGCATACCGATTGCGGCACGCATCTGTTCGACACGCATTCGGCGCCGGTCTGCGACGATGTCTGGGACCTGTTCGCCGAAACGATCGTGCGTCTTCCGGGCGTTCCGGTGCTGATCGAATGGGACGCCGAAATTCCTCCGTTCGAACGGCTGGAAGCGGAAGCTCAACAGGCGGCGAAGCGCGCATCCGATGCGAAACGGCTTGCCCACCGCGATGCCGCCCCAGGATCCGCCGCCGAAATCGCGGCAGCCTGAGCCGCCGATGCATTCGCGCGACGACATTCCCGCTCTCTCGCTCCGGCAGGCAGCGTTCGCGCGCGCCGTCTCCTCCGCCGACGGCATCTGGCCCGACGATCTTCTTGCCGGCGTGATTCCCGGCGGAACGCTCGACGCGGCTGCTGCGCTTGCCGTGTATCGCAACGGATACTTTGCACGCCTGACCGAGCAGCTCGGCGAGACGTACAGGACGATCTGGCGCGCGCTCGGCGACGAGACTTTTTTCTTGCTGTGCGCTGCATACATCCGCACGCATCCGTCGACGTCGTACAACCTGTCCGAGTACGGCCGGGAATTTGCCGAGTTCCTCGCAACCACGCCGGAGGCAGCCGACGCCGTGTTCCTGCCGGAGCTCGCCCGCTTCGAGCTCGCGTTTCACGACCTGTTTCACGCGCCCGCGCACGAGCCGCTCGATGCCGCCGCGCTGGCGGCGATCGGCGATCTCACCGGCGTTCGTCTTCATTTCGGCAGCGCCGTCCGACTGATGGCGTGCGGGCACGCGGTGCGCGATCTTTTCGGCCATCGCCACGACCCGGACGATGCGGAGCCGCCGCAGCTCGACATCGACCGGCCGCAGTGGATCGTGATGTGCAAGCGCGGCACGGATGTCGTGCTCGAGGAGATCGGCCGCAGCGCATTCGTCACGCTCGAAGCGCTCGCTCGCGGAGTCTCGATCGACGAAGCTCTTGACGAGGCGGCTACCGTAGATCCGGAGTTTTCCGCCGCCGACGTGTCGCGCTTGTTCGAGACGATCGCGCTCTGCGGGCTCGTCACCGGCTGGTCGCGCTGAGTCGCAGTGGTCGCGCCGAGACGGAATGCTGCGTCTCTGTCACACCTCAGAAGTGTGAACTCCGTTCGTTATCTCGCGCGCGACGCGTCCGGGCGAACACTCGCTCAACCCGCCGGTTCTGCGCACTTCGCTGCGTAAGCTGGTTTGAGCGAGCCGCCAAGGCTGCTACGTTGGCTGCGAGGAACTCGCGTGATCCCGCTGCCGCAGCACATCCGCATCTTTCCACTGAGCGAAGTGGTGCTGTTCCCCGATACGCTGCTGCCGCTGCACATCTTCGAGCCTCGCTACCGCAAGATGCTCGCCGATTCGCTCGCGAGCGACCGCCTGATCGGGATGGTGCTGCTCAAGGATCCCCAGGCCGAGCCGCGGCCGAGCGTGTATCCGATCGGATGCGCCGGAACGATCGTCGAGCACAAGCCGTTTGCCGACGGACGCTCGCTCGTCGTGCTCAAGGGCATGGTCAAGTTCCGCATCCGCCGCGAGCTCGACGTCGATGAGCCGTATCGCGTCGTCGAAGCGCAGGCGCTTTACGAAGGGCCGCCGCCGATGGACAAGGTTCGCGGCTGGCGCGACGAGCTCCACGATTGCGTGCGCGATCTCGTCCGGGCCGCGTCGGGCGAAGAAGACACGGTCGAAAAGCTTTTCGAGAAGATCGACCTGCTGGTCATGACCAACGCGCTGTCGGCAAGCCTTCCGCTCGACGTTCTCGAAAAGCAGAGCCTGCTCGAATGCCCGACCGTCGAGGATCGCGAGCAGCGCCTTGCGGAGATCCTCCGCTTCAAGACCATCGAAGCCGAGCTCGGTCTCGATGCGTCGCGTCCGAGCGATTCCTGACCGCCGGGCTGCTCTTCTGTTCCGACCAGCGAAGTCATTCCCCAATCCGTCTGCCGAGGTGATGCGTTGAAACTGCCCCGTCCTGCACGCTGCGTGATCTTCGACCTCGACGGCGTCCTGCTCGACACCGAGCACTTCTACACCGAAGTCAGCGTCGAGATCTGCAGCCAGTACGGCAAGACGTTCGACTGGTCGGTCAAGCGCAACATGATCGGGCGCCCGTCGTTCGAGTCCGCCTGCTACCTCGTCGATGCACTGTCGCTGCCGATCACGCCCGAGGAATACCTCGCGAGGCGTGCGCTGCGGCTGGCCGAGCTCTTTCCGACGTCTCTCGAAAAACCCGGCGCCGAGGCATTCACGCGCGCGCTCGCGGCGCGACGCGTACCGATCGCGGTCGCGACCAGCAGCGAGCGCGATCTGTTCGAGCTCAAGACGTCGCAGCATCGCGACTGGTTCTCGCTGTTCGGCGCCGTCGTGGTCGGCGACGATCCGCGCGTGAAGAAGGGCAAGCCTGCGCCCGACGTCTTCCTCGTCGCGGCGGAAGATCTCGGCATACGCGCAGAAGACTGCGTGGTGTTCGAGGATGCGCCCGCCGGGCTCGACGCCGCGCATGCGGCGCGCATGCAGGTCGTTGCCATTCCGGACGACGCCATGGATCGTGCGGTCTACGACGCGGCGGATCTCGTCATCGGCGCGTATTCGGAGATAAAACCCGAGGATCTCGGGCTGTAGCGAAAGCCATCCGCCGGGTTGCGCGGGGGCGCTGCCGTCAGCGCTTCCCCCAGTGAAACTCGACCGGCACGTCGATCGCCGGAAGGATGCTGAGCCGCACCGGGCAGGTGTGCGCCGCGTTCTCCAGCGTGCGCCGCGCTTCATCATCGAGCGCCGCGGGAGAATCGACGACGACGCCGAGCTGGCGGATGCGGCGCGGGCCGTCGGTCGTCATCTCCTTGGCGATCCGCATGCTCGTGCCGTCGATGTTCCACCCGTGACGGTCGGCGACGATTCCCATGATCGTTGCCATGCAGGTGCCGAGCGCAGTCGCGACCAGGTCCGTCGGCGAGAACGACTCGCCGCGTCCCTGGTTGTCGACCGGCGCATCCGTCGCGAGCGTGCTGCCCGATGGTTCGTGAACCGCGCTGCAGTGAAGCCCGCCTTCATATCGCACGTCGATGCGTACCATTGCTTACTCCTCAGCCGACCGCGCCGAGGCCTCGCAGCTCGGCGATGGTGTCGGTCGCAAGGCCGGCCGATGCCAGAACTTCGTCGGTATGCGCGCCGGGCAGCGGCGCATGCGTTGCACCGCTGCCCGGCGTACGCGAAAGACGCGGCGCCGGCGCCGGCATCTTCTTGCCGCCGATGCCGTCGACGAACACGTTGCGCGCGACGTTGGCCGGATGCTCGGCCGCTTCGTCGAGCCCGAGCACCGGCGCCACGCACGCATCGGTGCCGTCGAAGATCGCCGACCACTCCGCGCGGGTCCTGGTCGCGAACGTCTTCGTGAACAGCTCGCGCGTCGCGGCCCACGCGCCGCGATCCATCTGATGAGGCAGCGAGTCGGCATCGAGGCCGAGCCCTTCGAGAAGCTTCGCGTAGAACTGCGGCTCGATCGCGCCGACCGCCATGAACTCGCCGTCGGCCGTGCGGTACGTGTCGTAAAACGGCGCGCCGGTATCGAGCAGGTTGGTTCCGCGCTCCTTCGACCAGAAGCCCGCGTGGAAGAAGCCGAACAGGAACGACGTCAGGTGTGCGGCGCCGTCGACCATCGCCGAATCGATGACCTGGCCCTTGCCCGAACGGCTGCGCTCGAACAGCGCAAGCACGATGCCGAGCGCGCACAGCATGCCGCCGCCGGCAAAGTCGCCGAGCAGGTTGATCGGCGGCAGCGGCTTGTCGCCCGGGCGGCCGAACAGGCTGAGCGCGCCGGAGATTGCGATGTAGTCGATGTCATGTCCGGCCATCGACGCATACGGGCCGTCCTGTCCCCAGCCGGTAAGCCGCGCGAACACCAGGCCGGGATTTCGGGCGAGGGCGACATCGGGTCCAGCCCCCAGTTTCTCCATCACGCCGGGCCGGAACGGATCGATTACGACATCCGATGCGTCGAGCAGCGCGAGCAGCGTCTCGACCCCGCGCGGGTGTTTCATGTTGATCCCGATCGATCGCTTGCCGCGCGCCAGATAGTCGCGGGTGGCGTCGGGCCGCGACCCGATCGTAGGGCTGCGGTCGACCCTGACGACGTCCGCGCCGAAGTCGGCGAGCAGCATTCCCGCATACGGAGCGGGCGCGAGCCCCGCCATTTCGATCACCCGGATTCCGGAAAGAGGTCCCATGGTCCTGTCCTTGCAACGAAAACGCGTCGCGAGCGGCGGCGCTGCGTGTTCGCACCGTCGTTGAGGTGTGAAAAGCGGCGCCTGCGACGACGCTGCGTGTCAGTCGATCCGCGCGACGACCTACGATGCAAGGCCGCCGGTGTCAACGCGATATCTGTTGCGACGGCGCACCGTTATGCTCCGGAAACCCTTGCATTCCCGCATATGTAGCGTTGACATGCCACGCGCGAACCGGGCATAGTCCCACATCGCCAAGGGGGTGAAGCGATGCTTTCTTCGCTCGTACGGACCCCGGCTGGAAGGTCCTTCTTATGAAATCGAAAAGTGCTCGTGTGGCAAGCCTCCCGTTCGCACTCGTCGCCTCCGTGGCGACGATGTTGTCGATGTTTTCGCCGCTGGCCGCCACCGAGGCGAGCGCCCAGATCGTCACGGATTCCGACCGTTGCCGCGAGGATCTTTCCACCGGCCAGCGCCGCTACATCGAGCGGCTGTTCAAGGCGCGCATCCAGTGCGAGACCCGCGTCATCCTGGGATCGCTTCCGCCCGACACCAACTGCCTGACCGGCCGCGGCGACACCGCGATGGATAAGCGGCTGCGCAAGGCCGAAGACGCGCTCAGCGTCATCGGCCGCGACTGCAGCGGCGTCAACCTTTCCGCGCTCGGGTTTCCCGGCTCGTGTCCTGATCTGACGGGCGGGACGTTCGATACCGAAGACTTCAAGACCTGCGTGGTCGACAGCACCAACGCGATGCTGACGTCGCTGCTCGATTTCTATTACCCGCCGGTTCACCACTTCTTCCGCGGAAGCGATGCCAAGTGCCTCAACGGCTCTGCGCGCAACGCCATGCGCAGTTTCATCGGAAGCGTCGACGCGCGCGAAGACTGCCTTCTCGGGCAGGATTTCGGCGTGATCGCCCAGAGCGTCAAGTGCCGCAACGAGATCCAGCCGTACGGGTCCGGTACCGGCAGCGCCGACGTCGACAACGAAATCGGCCAGGCCTACGTGCGTCTTCTCGGCGCCATCCCGACCGCGTGCGCCGACGTCAACATCGACGATCTCGACTACCAGTCGAGCTGCATCGATCCGACCGGCGGCCAGTTCACGATCTTCGATCTCAAGAAATGCCTGTTCGCTGCCAATCGCGCGCAGACGCTCATCGGGGTCAACGTTCCGTTCCCTGAGAACTCGGTCTGCGGCGATGGCGTCAAGAGCAGCAGCGAAGAGTGCGACGACGCGAACTCGGTCAACACCGACGCGTGCACGGCGGGTTGCAAGAATGCCAGGTGCGGCGACGGCTTCGTGCGCGCGGGTGTGGAACAGTGTGATGACGGGAACTCCGTCAACACCGACAGCTGCTCGAACACGTGCACGACCAACATTCCCGCCGAGTGCCACAATGGCACCAAAGAAGGCGCCGAACAGTGTGACGACGGCAATACGGTCAATACCGATACCTGCGTGGGAACGTGCATGAACGCGCGCTGCGGAGACGGATTCGTCTGCAGTGCCGCCGGATGCACCAGCGGCTCGACCGGCGGTGCCGAAGCGTGCGACGACGGGAACACCGTCGATACCGACAACTGCAAGAACAATTGCACACTTGGCAGTCCGTGCGGCAATGGTGTCAAAGAGGGCGCCGAAGAGTGCGACGACCACAATAGCGTCGACTGCGACGGCTGCAGCGCGCTCTGCCTCACCGAGTTCTGCGGCGACAACATCCGCTGCCCCAACACGGAAGAGTGCGACGACGGCGTCGACAACTCCGACACGACGCCGAATGCGTGCCGCACGACCTGCAAGAATCCGAAGTGCGGCGACGGCGTCACCGACGTCATCGCCAACGGCGAGGATTGCGACGACGGCAATACCGTCGACACCGACGCATGCCCGAACAGCTGCTTCATCTGCGGAAACAACAAGAAGCAGCCAGGCGAAGAGTGCGACGGCACCGATCACGCACTCTGCCCGGCGGGTGAGGGCTGCCTCGATTGCGACTGCGCCGGCGTCTGCCCGGTCAAGGGCGAGCTGGTGCTCTACTCGCAGATCGGAGTCGACTGCACCACGAATACGGATTGCCCGGTCGGCACCTGCGACCAGTCGCTCGGCCGTTGCAGAACGGCCACGCGGCTCGACAGCGGATGGATCGGTTCGGCGTACGATGCCGACATCAACAACGAGGTCCACGTAACGGGCGTCCTGTCATGCCCCGGAAGCGGACCGACCTGCGGTCTTTGCAACGTGACCAACGTCGACGCCTCGACCGGCAACTGCCGCTGCAGCAGCCTCGGATTCCAGACCCTGCCGGGCCTCGGGAACCAGCAGATCTGCGACGTGCCGTTCCAGCAGAACGTACCGGCATGCAAAGAGTGCAACGCAGCTTCCGGTAACAAGAAATCACAGGCGTGCAGCGCCACGACCGACTGTCTCGATGACTCTCCGCAGTGCGGCAAAACGGTCAGAGTCTGCTCGAACTCGTCAACTACGGTCTGCACGTCGGACACGGTTTGCACGAATATTTCCGCCGGCGGCAAGTGCCTGCCGCTCAGGTCATGCTCGAACGAACAGACGAAAAGTTGCACAGCGAACGCCGACTGCGCCAACGCGACGGCAAAGTGCCAGTCGCAGAAATGTTCAAACGACACTACGCACGTCTGCGCCTCGAACGCCGATTGCCAGGCCGGCGTCTGCAATCCGAGCAAGACGCAGTGCAGGACCGAGTCGATCTTCTGCTCGACCAACCAGGATTGCTGGCATCAAGGAGATTGCACGGAGCTCGGCGATTGCGCGTGCTACTTCGGCGCACCGTTCCCGCTTTCGTCGGGCGGAGTGCCGGCGTGCGTGTCCAACCGTTTCTCGAAACCGGTTTCCGGAACAGCCAACGTCGACCTTGGTTCCGGGTCGATTTCCGCGAGTCTGAGAACGCAGGTGTTCCTCGGACAATCCGGCAACAACAATCCGTGTCCGACGTGCGGCGGGATCTGTTCGACCAATGCCGATGCGACCTGCGATCGCGACCTCGATTGTAAAGGCGGCGGCACCTGTACCCATATGGATCCGGTTCCCAATGACGGACAGCGCGGTGGGGTTTGCACGGCAGGACAGAACATCAAGCTTCCGTGCGACGTAACGGCCACCAACACGACGTTCCCTGCTCACAATGACGGTATCGATTCCGGCGGCGGGTACAGTCTCGACTGTTTCCCGAGTGCCGGAAAGAACGTCTCGGGTACGGGTCTCGTCATCGATCTGACGCAGACCACCGGCACGTCGACGCTCACTTCGCATGTGCCATGCGGCGGGATTGACGCGCTGTGCCCGTGCCTCGTATGCGACGGCAATCCGCTCGAGGACATCCCGTGCAATACCGACGAGCAATGCGCGGCCCTCGGCTTCGGAGCATGTACATCGTCAGGCGCGGGGGGCTTCCCTGAGCCGAACGCGTGCGACAACCGAGCCTGTACCGCGTTGCCGGACGGAACCGGAGTGTGCACGACTGGGCCGGACGAGCACTTCTGCGACCTGCTGTTGCGCTCGAACGGCAAGGGATTCATCCCCTGCAACCCCGATGATCCGAATGTTGACAACAGGGGCTGCGGCAAACCCACCGATGGTGCGTTCTACTACGGGCAATGCACTCTCAGTGACCGGCGACTCTGCCTGCCTGATCCGATCGTCGCGACGGGTACGCCGAGCACGACCGCGCCGATCGGTGCAGCGACGTTCTGCATTCCGCCGACGGCCAACCCGGGCATCAACAACGCCGCCGGACTCCCGGGCCCGGGGCGCGTCGTGAACCAGGCGAAGGCCAGGACGTTCTGCGATGCGGCCATGACGAGAGAGTACGTTCCGGGCGTGGGGTGCCCGGCGCCGTAAGCGTTCGTCGTTCGCATCTCTTGCGGACAAAGAAAAAGGCCCGCTCGGAAACGAGCGGGCCTTTTTCGTTCGGCCGGATGCGGCATCGCGTGCGCTAAGCCAGCGACTCTCCGCCCAGCGCCGCAAGCGACGGAATCACCACCACCATCCTCGTCCCGCCTTCTTCCGGACCTTCCGCCCAGATCGCACCGGCGTGATAGCGCATCACTTCGCGGCAGATTGCGAGGCCGAGCCCCGTGCCTCGCGGCTTCGCTCCGCCGCCTCCCTGCCGGAAGCGTTCGAAGACGATCTCGCGCTCGTCCTCCGGAATTCCGGGGCCGCTGTCGGTGACCGTCACGCGCAGCGCGGTGGCTTCGCCGTACGGCGCAACGCGTGCGTCGATCCGCACCTGCCCGCCGCGCGGCGTGAACTTGAGCGAGTTGCTGCAGAGGTTGGCAAACACCTGGATCAGCCGGTCGCGGTCGCCGAAAATGACCGGCAGCTCGTCGTCGCCGGTAAGCAGAAGCTCGACGCCGCTCTCCTGGTAGAGCGGCCGGAACGTCATCTCCACGTGTTCGAGCAGCTCGTACGGATCGGCGATCGGTTTGAGCTGCCACTCGCCGACACCGGACTCGATCTTGGAAATGTCGAGCAGATCGTTGATCAGGCGCGTGAGCCGTTCGCTTTCCTCGATGATGACCTTGCTGAAGCGCTTGGCGCTGTTGGCGTCGCGGTCGCTGTAGCGCTGGATGATCTTGGCGGCGGACGAGATCGCGGCGATCGGCGTGCGCAGCTCGTGCGAGACGTTGCCGAGGAACTCGGACTTGAGCCGGTCGAACTCGGTCAGCCGCTCCGCAGTCGCCTGGAGCTCGGCCGTGCGTTCGCCGACCTTCGACTCGAGCAGGCGCGAATGCTCTTCGATCTCGGCGCGCAGCTTCTTCTCCTGGTCGGTCGCGGCTTCGGCGCGCTGCTTGGCGACGAGCAGCTCGCCGACGCTCGCGCGGATCGAGCGCCGCATTGCTTCGAACTGGCGCGCGAGCATGCCGATCTCGTCGCTCGACTGCACCGCCCGGATCTCCTGGTCGAGATTGCCCGTCGCGATCGCGGCGGCTTCCTCGGCGAGCTGCGTGAGCGGGCTCAGCAGGCGGCGGCTCGTCCAGATCGAAGCGACGAGTCCCATCACGCCGACGAGGCCGGCCACCAGCATCGCGAGCGACACCGAGCGCGCGAGCACGAGACGTCCGTGCGCGACCGCAGCTTCGGCACGTCGCTGGATCGGCGAGAGATCGAAACCGAGAACGAGCCATCCCCATTCCCGTCCGCCGACCGTCAGCGGCCGCGTGATCTCGACGACCGAACGCCCGTCGTCGCCATGCAGGAAGCGCGGCTTCTCGGTCGGAGTTTCGGTCGAGCGGCTGCCGACCTGCCGTGAGTCCGTGTGCACGATGACCACGCGGCTCGAGTTGACGAGATATGCGTAGGCGAGGTTTTCGTTTTTCGCCTGCAGGCCGCGCACCGTGTCGGTCAGGAACGTGAAGTCGTAGCCGGCGATCGCGATCTCCATGCTCGCCGCCATGCCGTCGGCAAGAAGCTTTCCGCGCTCGACCATGCTGCGCTCGAGCTCGGCCGACGCCTTGTTGATCTCGTTGGTCAGCACGTCGGACTGGCGCAGCATGAGGATGACCGACAGCACGGCGATGCACAGGAACAGCGCGACCGCACCGGCGAACGCGAGCCGCAGGTGCAGCCCGTAGCCGCGACGCAGCCAGGCAAGCGCGCGGCGGATGCCTGGCCGGCGTTCTGGCATCGAGGTCGTGACTGCTGCCGGTTCCGCCATTGCCGGTTACTTCCTGTGCGACCGCGTCGGTCGCGGACGGCTCGAGGACGCAGGCTTCGCCGCTTCCTTCTTTGCTGCAGCGGCGGGTGTCGGCTGTGCGTGATGTTTTTCGTCGCCGCCGGGCGGTGTGCGGGCTTCGGCCGGAGCTGCAGCGGATGGCACGGCCACGAAGCTGTCGAACCCGAGCATCGCAAGCACGTCGGTCCCTCCGGGAACGTCGGGCAGCCGCAGCAGCAGATCGCGCAGCCGCTCGGCCTGGCGGTGCTCGGCCTGACTCGACGCAAATACAGGAGGAAGCCGGACTTCCGGCGAGAATGCGAGAACGCGCAGCCGCTCCGCTTCCGCGGCGTTGGTGCGCGCCAGCTGCTGGTACTCCTGACTCGTCACCAACGCGGCATCGACCTGCCCGAAGCTGAGCGCGAGCAGCGCATCGACGTCCTTCGGCACCGGGACGATCCTTGCCGAATCGGCGGCCAGATGGAACGCATCGAGCACCGCCTCCGGCGAGCCGTTGCTCATCGAGTGCACGGTCGCAGCGATCGAGCCGTGCGCAAGGTCGTCGATCGAATCGATGCCGGGCCTCGTCATGAGCGCCTTTCGATAGGTGCTCTTGCCGTGATGCAAGGGCTCGGCGATGACGGTCAGCGAAAGCCCGGGCAGCGGTGCGGGGCTGCCCGCGAGCCAGGCCGGAGCCATCAGGAATTCCGGCGGCGCCTCCTTCATCTGTCGTTCGAAGTCTTCGTATTTGGTGAACGCCTGGAACGACACCGGCACGCCGCCGGCAGCGAACGAAGCTTCGACCGCGGCCGTCAGCTTGCCGAGGTCGGGAGGGCGCCAGTCGGGACTGAAAAAGTAGAGCAGCGCCGTGCCGGGCTGCCGCGCGACTGCGGCGGGCGGAGGCTCGAGGGACGGCAGTTCCTGTGCTGCGCAAACGCCGCGTACCGCGGGCGAGGCGGCCAGAAGGACGGCCGCAAGGAGTCTCCGCACGAGCACCGCGGCAGTCTAGCATGCACGCCAACCCGCGCAGGCCGGCGGCGACCGGCCGCAGCACCGAGAATCCCGGCCGGCAATCCCGGCTGTCGGGCTCAGCGCCGCGCTGGCGACGGATACCGTTCACGCTACGTTGCGCCTCGTGCTCGACGCCGCCGACGAAGGCTTCCATGCCTGGCCCGCCGATCCGGGAACCACGTGGAAGGAAAACTGGTACTGGAACCTTGCCGACCGTGCGGCCGGCGTGTGGGGTTTCTGCCATGCGTCGTTCGTGCGCTCGCACGGCAAAGCGGTCTTCGCGGCGTGTTTCATGGTCGACGGTCGCGTGCGCTTTCACCGCAACGAGATCGATATCGCCGCAGGGCCTGCGCTCGACGACGGAACGCTCGCAGTCAGGATCGTCAGTCCGCACGAGCATCATCACGTCGTCGTCGACACGTCCGAATACCGGCTCGACCTCGATTATCGCGCGCGCTTCGCGCCGTTCAGCTACTCGGCAAGGAAGCTTGCCGCCAACCGTCAGTCGATTCCGCATCTTCGCCTGAAGCGCTACGAGCAGGGCATGCGCGTTTCCGGAACGCTGACGCGCAAGGACGACGCGCGCGTGACAGCGATTGACTGCCTCGGCCATCGCGATCACAGCTGGGGAAAGCGCGACGAGTCGAAGATCGACGGCTGGAACTGGGCCGCCGTGCAGCTTCCCGAAAAGACCATCAATCTCACGCGCTCGTTCAGCGGGGACGCGTACAACATCAACGGGTTCGTGTCCGGTGCCGACGGCAACGTGGGTGTCGTCGAAGTGGATTTCGAGACGCTCGAGACCGAAGCCGACGGCCGCACGCCCGTCGCCACGCGCTACACGTTCCGCGACGAGCGCGGGCAGCAGTGGCATCTGCGCTCGCGGAGGTTCTCGGATCTGTTCGAGCCGCTGCGCGAGCTTCGCGCCGCCCAGAAGACGATCATCTTCGAGAATTTTGCGGACTATGAGCTCGAGGAAACCGGCGAGAAGGGCTGGGGAATCGACGAGTACCAGCGCCACTATCGCTGAGCGTCGTCGAGGGCGCGGCGCTGCGCGCTAAGCGACGGTCGCCGTCACGAGTGCATCCCGGGAGACGAACCCTTCGCGGTCGCGCGTGTAGACCATCTCGACCACGGCGCTTCCCGGACGGCGATCGCTTCGCCGCATGCGGCTCTGCATCTGGAATCCGCAGCGCTCGAGGATGCGAAGCGACGCGGCGTTCGACGAGCGCACCACCGCGCGAAGGCGATCGAGCGAGAGCTTTTCGTACGCGACCGGATACGCCGTCGCGACCGCCTGTCCTGCGATCCCGCGGCCCCAGTACGCCTCTCCGATCCAGTATCCGATTTCGCCGGTGCGCGGCGTGTTCGCGGTGACGACGTCGACGCTGATGCCGCCGACGGCAAGACCGTCCACTTCGATTGCAAGCTGCAGCCCGCGCTCGCGGCCGCCGATCGTCCGCGAGATCCACGAGCGTGCCGCGGCCGTGGTGTACGGCCGCGGAAAGCGCGAGCGCAGGTTGATCCACACGTTTCGGTTGTCGGCGTTTGCCGCAAGCGATTCGGCGTCGTCGAGACGCCAGCCTCTCAGCATGAAGCCATTGCCCTCGAAACCGTAGCCCTGAATTGATTGTGCGCCCGCCATCCTCGTCCGCCGCTTCCCCTGTGCCCGCCACCGGTAGGCCGAGCGAGTGTAGCAATCCGGCGAGTCTCCGGGAAGCCGGGGGGTTGCAATCCCTTCCGTGCTGCCCATCATGCGCCCGTGGCCGCAGCGTCCTACGAACACATCACCTACGAAGTCTCCGGCGGCGTTGCGACCTGTACGCTGTCGCGACCGGAGCAGCTCAACGCCTACACGCCGCGCATGGGCATCGAGCTGCGTGATGCCATGTATGCCGCCGCCGCCGACGACAGCGTGCGCGTCATCATCCTGACCGGGGCCGGGCGCGGATTCTGTGCCGGCGCCGACATGAAGCTGCTCGGCGCGTTCAGCGGCGCCGGCCGCATGACGGGGCAGGGCGATCTGCCGGCGATCACGCATCCCGAGCCGCCGGGCCCGGTGCGCCCCGACTTCAAGACCGAGTACAGCTACCTGATGTCGATCCCGAAGCCGATCATCGCGGCGATCAACGGGCCGGCTGCCGGCGTCGGATTCGTCTTCGCGTTGTTCTGCGACATCCGGCTTGCCGCGGCGTCGGCAAGAATGGGCGCGATCTTCTCGCGGCGCGGGCTCATCGCCGAGTACGGGATCAGCTGGATTCTTCCGCGCCTCGTCGGCCTGGCCAATGCCAATGACATCCTGTTCTCCGGACGCCTCGTCACCGCGAGCGAAGCCGAGCGCATGGGCCTCGTCAGCCGCGTGATCGACGACGCCGACTTTGCCGCCGAGGTGCGCGAGTATGCCAACGATCTCGTGCGCCGCTCGTCGCCGCGCTCCATTCGCGTGATGAAACGGCAGGTGTACGAGGACCAGACCAACACGCTTGCCGAATCGGTCGACGTCGCGCTGCGCGAAATGCACGAAAGCCTGCGCTCGGAGGATTTCCGCGAGGGCGTTGCGCATTTCATGGAAAAGCGCGAGCCGAAGTTTACCGGCAAGTAGCGTAGACGTCGCCCACGAGGCGCATGAGCGTGAGCCCGCCCGGCCGGCACCCGAGCTCCCAGACGATTCCGTCGGGCGCGGGTCCACTGGCCTTTACGATCCCCGCATGAATCCCGTGCAGATGGTGCGCCGCACACACCGTCGTGCGGTTGTCCTGCGCGTTGCCGCCGCCGTGTGATCGGAACGTGACGTGATGATCGTGCAGGTTGCGCCGCGAGCTGCAGGCGGGAACCGTGCAGCGCCATCCGTCGCGCTCGAATATCGGGTCGCGATGTCGCGGGACGCTGGTCCATTCGCGGATCGCCATCGCGAGAATCCGCTCGAACGTGCGCCAGCGAGCTTCCGGATGGCGCCGATGCACGACGAAAGCAGTCTCGGCCAGCACGGCCACGGAAACCGGAACACGAAATGTGAGATGCACCGCACCGTGCGGGTGGAGGTCGGTCAGTCGCACCGCGCCATCCGCACGCATTTGGACTTCTTCGAGATCGGCGCTCGGGCTGTCGTCGACCGGGATTCGTGCACCGGCGACAGGCGGCGCGGGAAGATCATTGTTTTCGTCTGCCGCGGCAAGCGCGGCGGCGACTTCATCCTTGAGCCTGCGAAGCGTCACACTACGAGCGCGCTCGATCCATGCGCGGACGTGACGGTCGTTCAGCACCGGCATGAGAACGACCGCAGCCAGATGCGAGATGCGCCCGTCCCGCCACGCCTCGCGAAAAACCGAATTGACGCGCCAGCATGCGCGCTCGATCGCGATCAGACTCCACGCCTTGCTCGGACAGAAGCCCAGTCGTGACGCGACGTACAGCCTGACCGTGGCAAAGCCGATCTCGCGAAAGAGCCTGCGGTCGATGCCGATGCGAAGCAGCGCCGCCATCTGGGAGTCGATCCGCTGCGCGGCGCGCTGAATCACGCGCAGACGTCGATCGAGCTCGACCGCATCGAGTGCGTCGACGTCGCGGCCGAGCGCATCGAGCTGCGCGGCCGGTCCCGCCCCGCGTCGCGGGCAGGCGAGCCAGTCAAAGCCCTCGCAGACACCGGCCTCCGCCAGAAATCCGCGGATGGCAGCTTCACCGCGCGTTTCGCGGTTTTGATGGTTCGCGAGAAATCGCTGCGCCATGCCGTCGAGCGGTGGAAGCCAACGCCCTCCGGCCGCATCGTGCGCCGGAGCTGCAGCCATCGCCTCCGCCAGTACGAGCTCGAGCGACTGCGCGGCATTCAGCGGTGCGCCGGCGCTCCGGCTTGCGAGCTCGTGCGCCACGCGAAACAGCCGGCGGCCGGTACGCGAAACTACAATACGCAGTCTGACCTCCGGGTCAGTGTTCTCGGCATTGCCCGTCTCCACGGCGCCCGCCGAAGAATCCGCTTGATCCGCAGATGGCGTGCCCGTTGTTTCGAGCTCGCGAACGAATGCCTCGAGTTTTCGCGTAGTCATTGTCCCGGCGTACTCGAGAAGAGACGCGTCATTCTCACGAGTGGCGACGCGCACGAGAGTTCGAACCGTCGTCCATCCGATCTCGCCGTGTTCGAGCGCAGCGCGCAAAGCGGGCAACGCGTCGAGCAGCGTCATCACGCGAGCATCGTCTTCGAGTGTGCGGGGAGCGATGCCGAGTCTTTCGCGCGTGTAGTCCGGCAGCCGCACGAACCCGAGCGGCCGCCACGCGCGCTGCTGCAGAAACCTGCGCGACAGACGTGCCTGAAGCACGCGGCAGTGCGCGTCCATCGACGCGAGCGACGTCAGCTCGCGGTCGAGCACGACGGCGGCATCTGTGCGCCAGCCGCCGCGGATCGCTGCGTCCGGCGGATGCATCAGTGCGGGGTCGACGATGTCGAGGAAAGAAAGGCCTTCGGTTCGTTGCTGCTGTTCGAGTGAAATCGCATCGAAGACGCCTCCGATGATCGCGCCACCGGAGACGCCGCCGGAGCCTGAAAAAAATGCATCCAGACCGGCCCAGATCCATAGCGAATAAATAACGAAACTAAACGCAACCTGCAAGGCTTTTTTCGATGTTTTCACGCAGGGCGAGCCGTGCGTCACGCGAATATTCCATTCGTGTCATAGATCGCTGTTCATCGTCCGGTGCCGTTTAGAACCGTCGGTGGGTGCGTGGTGACTTCACGTTGCGTTAGCGGATTTCGACAAGGAATGCCGTAGCTGGGACCGAAGTCCTGGACAGTCATTGCGATAGCGGGATTCAGCGACGAACGCCTGCCGCTGTATCAACGTCGCGGCCACGCGCTTGTGACTGCGGCGCGCAGACGGATATGGTCCCGCGCAACATCGCCTTCACGCGGCGCTCCACCTTCCGGATATGAGTCTCTTCAAAAAACTGTTCGGCCAGAAGCCCCATGCTGACAAGCCTGCGGAAGCGGGCATCGACGCGGGTGGTGCGCCCGCCGATCCCGCGAGCGATCCCAACATGGTTCGCGTCTATGACTCCTATGATCGGGAGCTTTTCATCACGAGACAGGTGTGGCGCGACTCGATACTGCCAGGCCAGATGAAGAAAGTCTGGGATGATCCCGACTCCCTGTACTCGACGATCGTTCAATCTCTCAAAGACGGTTTTGCGGCTGAGATGATCCAGCCAGCGGAACGTCTGGGAGAGATCGACCATGACGCGCAACGTGCCATTGTTGTGCTCGCAACAGTTTACCGAATGCAGAAGCGGCTCAACGAATCGGATGAGATTCTACGGCGACATATCGCACGCCATGGCGAGTCCGGGGTCATTCTGACCAATCTCGCAAAAGTTCACGCGGATCGCGGAGAGCATGACGAGGTGCTGCAAACTCTCTGGCGCGGCTTGCAACTCGATCCGAATCAAGAAAACGGCCTGGGCTGGTACGAAGCCATCCATCGCGAAAAGGACGGAGCCACCGCTGGTCTCGAGGCATTCCGACGGGTCGCTGCCCTACCCGGTGCATGGCGCGCGCGACTATGGCTGGCTCGCGATGCCCTTGCTCGTCGCGATCTATCGGCAGCTCTTCGGCTCTACGACGAAGCGCTGAGTCTCGCCCCCACTCCGAAGCCGATCGATCTGCTGCAGCAGATCAGCGGCGATCTTGGTACCCAAGGTTATCTGGAGCAGATCCTCGCGTTGGCCGAGCCGCACTTCGACCCGAATGTTCACGGAGTCGCGATAGGGAACAATCTGATCAAAGCTCATCTGGATCTCGGTCAGCTCGACGCGGCCCAACGGATGCTCGATCGGTTGTTCTCGTTCAAACGTCCAGACTGGCACGAAACCCTGGCGTTCTGGGACACGGAAATCGCAAGGAATCGGGCGGCGAAGGCCGGAGCCGATCTGCCTGCTGTGCCCAAGATCACGACTGTCGTGGTCGATGGTCCACTCTGGCTCCGAGCATCAACTGGTGCTGCCGGTCTGGTACCGGCAAAGCGGCCCGGCGCCGTCATCGTTGCTTGCCTTGGCAGCAGTTTCACCGCTCCGGATGTATCCAGTGGCAGCGTCCGGATGCAGCTGAGCGACGTTCCCGGTCGGACGAGCCGTGCATTGCCGCTCTATCTTGCCGAGCAGCTTCATCTGCGAACCGATGCTGTCGGTCGTGTTCTTCAACCTTGGATTCAGGAAGGTCACTGCGGTTTTGTGCTCTGTGGAGACCCTTGGAGTGACGAACGAGCCGTGGCTCAGGCCCGAGGCGGGAACCAGTCGGCGGACTACGTCGTCGTGCTTCACCTAGACGGTGTCGCGAACCCATGGTCCGCCACACTGCGACTTGTGCGAATCTCGGATGGCTCTCTTCTCGGTACAGCTGTCGCTACATTTACTGCTCAGAGCCCGCAGCCTGGCTTCGATCGCCTGGCGACTGCGCTCATGGAACTCATCGCCTCAAACGCAGGTGTTCGTCGCGCGACCGCGCCGGATTTTTATCAGGTTCCTGCGGGTGCCGATTTTGCTGCATACCAGCTCCGCCTCGAACAGGCGTTGGCCGTGTCGTTGACAGCCACCTGCAGACCGGAGCCAGGCTTTCTCAACGGTGAACGTGAGATCGTCGCGGGGAATCTGCAGCTCTGTTCGAATCAACCCTCAAATCCCACGCCGCGCCTGCTGCTCGTGCACACGCTCCTTCAACTTCAAAAGCTGCGTCCCGACGTCGTTCTCGAGTTCAAGGACAAGATTGCACTCCTGCAGAAAGAAAAGCCGCTGACTGGTCCGGCAGGGGGAATCGTTCATTCCATTCTCGGATCGATGTTCGAGAACTGATCAGGGGCGTACACACATCCATGTCACGCCGAACATCAGTCACTTGATCAATCGCACGCGCTCGACGAAATCCTCCGGAAGCCGCGTATCCTCACGCCGAATGCGGCTCCATGCGAACGCTTCGATGAGCTCCTGCGCACTCGCAGCGACCGGACGGTCGATGAGCCCGAGCGACCACGCGAGGTAGCCGACGAGCTGTTCGGCGCGCACACCGGCCTCGCGCAGCGACGCGAGCGTGATGGCGCGGTCGCGCTTGGAAAGCTTTTCACCCGCGGCGTTACGGACCACCGGCACATGCGCATGCACCGGCCGCCGCGCGCCGAGCGCTTCGAGAAGCTGGATCTGGCGACCGGTCGATCCGATCAGGTCCGCGCCGCGCACGACCTCGTCGATCCGCATCAGCCAGTCGTCGACGACGACGGCGAGCTGATACGCATAGAGCCCGTCTCGCCGC
The DNA here is from genome assembly GCA_035571835.1 of Candidatus Limnocylindrales bacterium. Classification (NCBI taxonomy): domain Bacteria; kingdom Bacillati; phylum Chloroflexota; class Candidatus Limnocylindria; order Candidatus Limnocylindrales; species Candidatus Limnocylindrales bacterium. Next base: position 25,882 of record DATNBU010000025.1, read on the forward strand.
TTGAGCACGAAGTCGCCGGCGACCGGGTCCGCGATCGGGCCGTACACGCGATCGACGAACGCGACGGGCTCGTCGCTTACGCGAAAGCGCAGCGCAGCCGCCGGTGCAGGATCGCTGCGCAGTCTTTCGTACCAGCCATCTTCGAGCTGTGACGGCCGCGCGGAGACGGGGTACGGAGCTTCCTCGTCCGGTCCGTGCGGTGCGGACGACATCGATGCCAGATCCTTGCGCGACAGCGTGCACGGGAACAGGCGGCCCGCATCGTGAAGCACGCGCAGCGCGGCCTCGTAGACCTCGCCGCGCTCGGACTGCACGTACGGTGCGAACGGTCCGCCGGATTGCGGATCCTCGTCCCAGTCGAGCCCAAGCCACGCCAGATCCGAGATGTGCTCTTCAGCGCTGCCGGCGACGATACGGGGCGGGTCGAGGTCTTCGATGCGCCACACGAAGCTTCCGCCGCGCGAACGGATGCTCAACCACGCGACCAGCGCAGTGCGCGCATTGCCGACGTGCATCGGACCGGTGGGCGACGGCGCATAGCGTCCGCGTGGGCTCGCGGCCGCTGCATCCGGCGGTGGCGAGAGGCTCGATCGAGCGTCATCGTTCACAGCCGCATCCTAGCGCGATGCACGGGCGAAGCATGCTCCGGCAGGAGATCGCACCGTGCCAACTCGTGGAAAATGCGCGTGCGCGCTTTCCGCTGCACGGAATGCGCGGCGACATGTCGCGCACCGACGCGGATTCGTATAGTTGCGTCGGGCGGCGGCGTCAGCGAGCCGACCGAGCGGCAAGTCGGGGATGGCGAGCGCGTCGAGGCGCGCGAGCAAGTGGAGAATGGAGAAGTGGTCATGGCGATTTCTGTACAGCTCATCGTTGCGCTCGTGGTCGGGGTCGGCATCGGCCTTGTCGCCGGCTACCTCACGTTCCCGGCGATCCGCGAGGCCAAGCGCCTGCGCATCCAGCTCGACGGAATTCTCGCAGAGCACGAGACGTACAAGAAGTCGGTCAGCGCGCACTTCCGCAAGACCGGCGAGCTGGTCGGCGAGATGACGCGCAGCTATGCTGCCGTCTACGACCACCTCGCAACCGGCGCGCGCAGCTTTGCCGCCGAAGCCGCCTCTGAGATGACGCTTCCATTCGGGCCGTCTCCGGGAATGCTGGCTTCGCCTGTGATCGAAACGGCATCAGAACCGTCGTCGCCGGGTGCGTCGATGGAGCCGTCGCCGGCTCCCTCGATGGACCCCTCGCCGGCTGCTGCGATGAAAGCGCCGTCCGCCGCTGCGATGGACTCGTCGCCGGATTCTCCCGCGATGGAATCGACCGACGCTGCGCTCGACGGCTCGATGCTGGCCGCCGAAGTATTCGTCGGCACCGAAGGCGCGCTCGATTCGTCGTCGGACACGACGACGTCGGCCGATGGCTCCGCCGACGCCGAATCTCGCAAAGCGTGACGCAACCTCGGCAATCTCGGCAACTCGGGCACCGCCGCATCGCATGAGCGAGCTGCTGCGCGGCGACGCCGCACGGCTGCGGCTGCTCTACGAGCTCGGCTCGGCGTTCGCCGAGCGCGTCGAGCTCGCCGAGCTGTGCGCGTTCGTGCTGGCGAGCTGTCGCGACGTGCTCGACGCCGAGAGCGCCTCGATCCTGCTGCTCGATGCCGAGCGCGGCGAGCTGTTCTTTCCATACGTTTCCGACTCGTCGCCCGAAGTCGTCGAGCGGCTTCTGTCCATGCGCTTCCCCGCGGAGCAAGGCATCGCGGGACGGGTGCTGCGCAGCGGAGAGTCGGCGCTCGTCGACGACGTGGCGGCCGATCCGTCGTTCTATCCGGCCGTCGACCGACATTCGCACACGACGACGCGAAGCCTGCTGTGCTCTCCGCTCGCGGCCGCGCGCGGTGCGATCGGCGTCGTGCAGGTTCGCAACCGGCGCGGCGGCGGCGCGTTCTCGCCGGACGACCTCGAGTTCCTCGATGCGCTCGCCGGCAGCATCGCCGTCGCGCTCGAGAATGCGCGGCTTTATGCACAGCTGAAGAGCCAGGTTGCGGCGCTCGAGCTTGCGGTCGTGGAGCACAAGCAGCTCACCGCGCTGCATCACGAGCTCGACATCGCGGCCGGCATCCAGCAGTCGATCCTTCCCGGCACGTTCCCGCCGTTTCCCGATCGCCGCGAGATCGACGTCTTCGCGGCGATGCTGCCCGCGAAGGAAGTCGGCGGGGATTTCTACGATTTCTTCTTCGTCGACGATCACCGGCTCGGCTTCGTGGTCGGCGACGTCTCGGGAAAAGGGATGCCGGCGGCGCTGTTCATGGCCGTCAGCCGTACGTTCCTCAAGTCGATCGCCACGCACGGCCTCGCTCCGCGCGAATGCCTCGAGCGCGTCAACGAGCTCCTCTACTTCGAAAACCGGCTCGAGATGTTCGTGAGCGTCTTCTACGGCGTGCTCGACGTTCGCACCGGCGACGTCGAGTACAGCAACGGCGGCCACAATCCGCCCCTCGTGCTGCGTCGCGGCGGCACGATCGAATCGCTCGCCGGTACCGGTGGAACGGTGCTCGGCATTCTTCCGGGGCTCAGGTATCGCTCGGGAAGCGCGCGTCTTGCCGACGGCGAGACGATGTTTCTCTACAGCGACGGCATCACCGAGGCGATGAACGCCGGCGGAGAGTGCTTCGGAGAATCGCGGCTCACCGCATCGCTCGCACGCGTGGGGAGCGGCGATCCGCGGGCGCTGGTCGAACGCGCCGTCGCCGACGTCGAGACGTGGGCCGCGGGCGAGGCGCAAAGCGACGACATCACCGCGCTGTCGGTCACATGGCATGGCGCGCGACGGCGCGCGGCGGATCCGGCGCAGCCTTGAGCAGGACCACCGCAGCGCGGTAGCGCCCGTCAGACGTAGGCGCCGCGAAGGACTTCTGCTGCGCTCTCGTCGAGCTGCTCGCTGCGGCGGACTTCTTCGAATCGCGCGAGCAGCTCCGGCACGCGCAGCCGCTTCTTTTCGGCGCCGCGGAAGTCATGAAGGATTTCGCCCTGGTTCATCATGATCAGCCGGTCGCCGAGATTGACGGCCTGCTGCATCGAATGCGTGACCATCAGCGTCGTCAGGCGATCTCGCGCGACGATCTCACCGGTCAGCCGGATCACCTGGTCGGCGCTTTTCGGGTCGAGCGCTGCCGTGTGCTCGTCGAGCAGCAGCAGCGACGGGCGCCGCCACGTTGCCATCAGCAGCGTCAGCGCCTGGCGCTGGCCGCCGGAAAGCGTGCCGATCGGATTCTCGAGGCGATGCTCGAGGCCCATGCCGAGCGTGCGCACGCGCTCCTGCATGTCGCGGCGAAGCCTTGGCGACAGCGCCCAGCCGAGCCCGCGCGCAAGTCCACGGCGGGTCGCCAGCGCGATGTTCTCGGCGATCGACATATCCGGAGCGGTGCCCGCGAACGGATTCTGGAACACGCGGCCCACGAGGCTCGCACGCCGGTGCTCAGGCCACGTGGTGACGTCCTGGCCAGCGATGCGGATTGAGCCGTCGTCGACTTCGAAACTGCCGGCAACGGCGTTGAGCAGCGTCGACTTTCCGGAGCCGTTGGTTCCGATCACCATCAGGAACGATCCGTCGTCGATCGACACGCTCACGCCGCGCAGCGCACGCACTTCGTTGGGCGTGCCGGCGTGGAACGTCTTTACGACCCGGCTCACGTCAAGCATGCGACCACCGCCGGCGGATGCGCGCGAAGTAATCGGGGAGCACCAGCGCTGCGAACACGAAAAAAGCCGTCAGCAGCTTGAGATCGTTCGGGTTGAGCCCGGCGCGCAGTGCGATCGCGATCAGCAGCCGGAACAGGATCGATCCCATCGCGGCGCCGACGATCAGGAACCCGAGCTTCGTGCTGCCGACCAGCGCCTCGCCGAGAATCACGCTGGCCAGGCCCCAGACGACCATGCCGATTCCCATCTGCACGTCGGCAAAACCCTGGTACTGCGCGAGCAGCGCACCGGCCAGTGCCGCAAGCCCGTTCGAGACCGCGAGTCCGAGAATCATCATGTTGCCGACGTCGACGCCGAGCGCACGGATCATCTGGCTGTTGTTGCCGGTCGCGCGCATCGCGGTTCCGAGGTTGGTGCGAAGAAACGCATAGAGAATGCTGCCGACCACGGCCACGACGATCGCCGAGAGCACGAGCACGGCCGCGTCGCGCGCTGCGACCTCCCATCCGAGAAGCACGAGACTGTCGCGGCCGCCGAGAAGCGCAATGCCGAGATGCTCGGCGCGGGTTGCCAGCGTATCGGCCGCAAGCAGCGGAACGTTGCTCTTCCCCATCACGTGCAGGTTGATCGAGTAGAGCGCGGTCATCACGAGGATTCCCGAAAGCAGGCCGTTGATCCGGAAGCGCGCGTGAAGAACGCCGGTGGTTGCGCCGGCGATCATTCCGGCGCCGAGTGCGGCAAGGCTTGCGAGAAACGGATTGGTTCCGCCGACCAGCAGCACGGCGGCCGTCGCGGCGCCGAGCGTAATCGAACCATCGACGGTGATGTCGGGGAAGTTGAACACGCGGAAGCTCAGGAACACGCCGAGCCCGAGCAGCGACAGAATGAGGCCCATCGTCATTGCGCCGAGGAGAAGCGTCATGAGCGAACGTCTCCGATCGGGGCAACCCAGCATGCGCCGCGGATGAGCTCGCTCTGGCCGGCGCCGACGCCCGCGCGATCGTCGGCCAGAAGATGGATCACGCTCTGAAGGCTCTCGTTTTCGAACAGCGACGCGACGGTGTCGTGCAGGTTGATCCGGCCTTTGGCGAGCGGCCGGCTCGGAAAGATCGCCGCGTGAAAGTGTCCTGTGGTCTTCTGCGGCGAGCTCGCCAGCGGCCGCAGGAACGGATCGAGCAGTGCATGCGGGCTCGTCGATGCGACGCCGGCAATGAGCGCGAGCTGGCGGCGGTGCGACGGCTCGCTCGAATAGGAAAGCCAGTCGCGGATCTGCGGATAGGCGAACATCGATGACGAAGATTCACCGAGCGCCGGCGACCGGCGCAGCGTTGCACCGACGAGCCCCGCCGTCTCGGCGAGCATCACGATGCCGACGTGCTCGCCGCCGCCGGCCGCGAGCGCCTGCCGGACGATGCTCGACAGCGCGAGCGGATCGCCTTTGGTGCGTTCCTCGAAGCGCATGAGCTTGCGGAATCCGCCGTCGCAGACGAGCGCGTAAAGAACGCTGATGCCGGAGACGAACGATCCGGTCGACAGGAGATAGTCGGGCACATTGGTGCCGTCGGTCGGCAGCCACGCCGCCGCGCCGGCCACCGCGACGAGCTCGCCGAACCTGCCGCAGCTGTCGGCGAAGCTTCCGAAAGCGCCGAGGCCGATCGCGAACGTCGTCGCCGGAAGCGCGAGCGTGCGGCAATCGGTCTCGCTGAAGGATTGCTCGAGCCGCAGCGGTGAGCCGACGACCTCGCAGGTCAGCGCAGCGCCAGCTGCGAGCTCGTAGACTTCGTATCGCCCGTCCTCCGTCTCGAGTCGCTCGACGATGTCCGGTGCGCTTCGCTGGGAAGACTCGCCGGTGGAGGTCGCCAGCAGCGTCTCCAGGCCGGCCATGCGGATCACGCTTCGCACCGGCTCGGCAGGATCGATCACCTGAAGGGAGCCGCCGAGCGAGCCGAGCTGCTTGTAGAACTTGACGAGAACCCGAAGACCGACCGAGCTCATGTACGAGACGCCCGACATCCGGATGCGGATGCGATGGCCGCCGCCCGTGACGGCGTCTTCGAGGCTTCGCGACAGATGGTCGGCCCAGTACGCGTCGAGTCGTCCGTCGATGCGCACGTCGAGGTATTCGCCCTGCTGCTCGGTGGTTATGTCCATCGCGGCTGCTCCGGCATTGCCCAAACGTGACTGCAGAACATGGTCATGGCTTGCCGATCACTTTGGTTGCACGCTCGACGAGCGAGCGCGGGATGCGGATGCCCGCCGAGCGCGCCGCATCGAGATTGACCATGACGTGTACGGTTTCCAGCGACTGGAACGGAATCGTCGACGGATGCTCACCGCGCATGACGCGCGCCGCGATCAGTCCGGCCTGATGCCCGCCGTCGAAGTAATCCCTGGCAGCGACGACCACTGCACCTTCCTGCAGATTGCTCGTCGATACGCCGAACACCGGCACGCGCGCCTGCCGCGCCGGCAGCGCGACGCTCGTGAATGCGGTGTTGGTCATGTTCGATCCCACCTGGCAGATCGCGTCGACTTTCTGCGACAGCAGCGAAAGCGTTGCATCGCTGACTTCGGACGACGAATTGACGGGCAGCGTGACGAGCTCGAATCCCTGCGCCTTTGCGAGCTCGAGAAGCCGATCCTTGTTGAAGACCGAGTTGACTTCGGCCGGCACGAACAGCGTCCCGAGGCGGTGCGCATTCGGAACGACTTCGTGGACGAGGCGCAGCAGCTCGTCGTACGGGCCGAGCGTCGAAACGCCGGTCACGTTCGGCAGGTGATCGGTCGCGCTCGTGCCGGCGCCGGCCGCCATCGGATTCGCGACGTACGTGAAGACGATCGGGCTCTTTCGCGCACGTTGCAGGGCCGCCTGAAGCGTCGGGCTCGAGAACGTCACGAGCATGTCGGTGCCGTCGGTGATTGCCGCATCGACGAGCGCGCTGAGCGTCGGCATGTCGCCGTTGGCGTTGCGGCTCCTGACCGCGTAGTCGCGGCCTTCGACGAGGCCCGAGTCGGCGAGGCCCTGGCGGACGCCGCGCTCGGAGTCTTCGACGTCGAGCGACGTGATGTAGGCGAGCAGGTCGACGTTCCATTTGCGCGCGAGCGGGCCGGCCGGTCGGGAAGAGGGCGGTCCTGCGGCCTTGACGGAAGCCTCTGCCGTCCGCTTCGAGGCAGCATCGCTGCGTGCGCTCGCAACCACATCCTCGGGAAGCTTCCACGGATCGCGAAGTCCGGCGAGCGCAGACTCGTTGATCGCGACTCTTTCCGGCATCACGTTCTCGACCGGAATCTCCCGCGGATCGGCGCCGCGCAGCACGCGCGCCGCAAGCTGTCCGGCAAGATGGCCGACTTCGCGGAAGTCCGGCCCGATGTCGAACAGCCCGCCGCGCTCGGCGGCGCCCGACATGCTGGTGAAGACCGGAATGTGCGCGTTGTGCGCCGCCTCGATGATGACGTCGATCGCCGTCATCGCGGCCACGTCACCGCCGACCCACAGCGCGTCGACGTTGCGTCCGATCAGCGACCGGATCCCTTCGGCAACCGCCGACGAATTTTCGGCGTTGGCCTCGAGAAGCTCGATGTGAAGATTGCGGCAGACCTCGCGCGCAAGCTTTACGTTCGCCTCCGAGTTGCTCTCTCCCGGATTCCAGACGACGCCGACGCGTGCGAGCCCGGGAAAGCTTCGCTTTGCAACATCGAACGTCTTTGCGACCGGGTTCATGCTGCCGTAGCCGGTCATGTACGGCGGATGTTCGAGGTGGTTCTCGCGGCTGATGCCGACTCCGGCGCCGTACGGATCGGAAACGAGCGCGAACACGTGACGCGTTTTTCCCTCGCGGTTCGCGTTGGCCACCGCCTGGAGGCTCAGCGTGGAAACCGTGACGACCAGGTCGTACTGGCCGGACGTGATGTCTCGGGCGATCGTGCTCGACGTTGCCGCGTCGCCCTCGGCGTTGTAGCGACGGATCGAGATTGATCTTCCGTCCTCGAAACCCGCGCTCGCGAGCGCTTCGAGTATGCCGGTTACGCCCTGATCGAGCAGAGCCTGCGAGGTCTGCTGCATGATGGCGATCCGCGGAATTCCGGATGCCTTCGTTGCAGAGTCGGCCGAAGTCTTTCGCCGGTCGAGGTCCGACAGCAGCAGGATGGCGGCCGCGAGCACGATGAGGCCGACTCCGAGCGACAGACGTTGGATCGCGTTCCACATTGGTGGGGAGGGAGCCGCGTGTTAGAACGGAGCGGCATCGTCATGGCAAGCGAACCGCCGCAGCATACGGACGCGGGCGCGCGCGCCGACACGACCATTGTTCTCCAGAACGATCTCGTCGAGCTCGAGCGACTCGGGGCGCTGGTGGCTTCGCTCGGACGCGAGTGCGAGTGGCCCGATGGCATCGCGCAACATGTCGAGCTCGCGCTCGACGAGATCGTCACCAACATCATCTCGTACGCGTACGACGACGACGGGCCGCATGACATCGTGATCCGGCTTGCGGCCTCCCGCGACGAAGTGCGCGTGGAGGTCGCCGACGACGGCCGGCCGTTCGATCCCGTGACCGCACCGGAAGCAGTGACCGGCGGAGCGATCGATGAGCGGCCGGTCGGCGGGCTCGGATGGCATCTCGTGCGCAGCGTCGTCGACGTGCTCGAGTACCATCGCATCGGCGGCCGCAACGTCGTGACGTTCGTGAAGCGGCTGGCCGCCCTCTCGTAGTACTCGGAACCGGAAAATCGGGGTCAGACACCGATTTCCCGAAATCGGTGTCTGACCCCGATTTCTGCCCATGCGGCCGGGCCGGCAAACCCCGTTGCTGGCCTCCGGACCGACCGGTAGATTCAGTTGCATACAGCTTTGTAGGTAGCGGTCCCCGCCGATCGGCTGTCACGGCCGGTCCGGTCGCTGAAAAGGAGCGAGTCATGGCCTGGAGAGGCGCCTTCCGTCAGTCCTCCGTCCGGTTTCTTCAGTGTTTTCGCGAGCCTCGCGCAGCTCGTGCGGTGCTGGCGGCCGCGGCTCTGGCCATTGTGCCGGCGGTCGCCCGGGGCGGCCTGCCCGAGGATTCGCTGCCGGCGGTCGCGAGCGGCGCACGGCCGGGACCCGACGTCCTCTATTCCGCGGCGCCGGCGGCCCCGCAGCTCGAAAACCGCGATCCGCGCTTCAAGGCGGCGCCGCTTCTGGTTTCCGGCAACGAGGCCTACGCCGACGGCGAGTACCTCTACCAGGACTTCCTGTACGACGACTACGGCAGCGATACCGACGGCAAAGGCGCACACCCGTTGTCCGAGCAGACCGGCGACATCAGCTATCCGACCGATGTTGCCCGTTACGGAAACAATTCGGCCGATCTCGTCGAGCTGCGCATCGCCGCGACCGAAACCGACGTCGCATACCGCATTACCCTCAACACGCTGCTGGTCGCCGACAGCACCATCGTCACGCTCGCGTTCGATTCGGATCGCAATGCACTGACCGGTGCGGCAACGCTTCCTCGCGACCCCGGCGCGTCGTTTCCCGGAACCGACGAAGTGCTGACGATCTGGGGCGCCGGTGCCGAATACTCGCGCCAGACAATGCTCGGCTGGACGACGACTCCACTTGCAGCGAGCGTGGATCTCGAAGCCAACCAGATTACGGTCGTCGTTCCGCGCTCGGTCTCCGATCCGCACGGCATCTGGCGCGCGACGATTGCAACAGGACTTTACGATCCGGCAACCGGCGGCTGGCTGAAGCCGTTCGTCGAGGCCAGTGCGACGACGCCAGGCGGCGCGGGTCCGCTCGACCCGCTACCGTCGGGCATCTTCAATCTCGGCTTCCGCTTCGATGAAGCCGTGCTCAGCGCAGACACTCCGCCGGACAGTGATCAGGCGGTCGCCATCCGAAGCCACGCGCCGACGACGTATGCGCACGACATCGACTTCTCGATGCTCGACGCGCACGCGAGCTGGTCGAGCGTACCGGCCAGCGGGACACAGGTGCGCATGTTCCCGAGCCGACTCGTGGTCGGCGAAGGGCGGGACCTCAACGACTTCCCCGGCTATCGCGGACAGCTGCAGCCGTACTCGCTCTACGTTCCGACGACGTATGTCGCCGGTACGCCGTCACCGTTCATGCTCAACCTGCATTCGCTGGGCGAGCACTACTGGCAGTACAACGGCCTCAACATGACGCAGCAGATCGGCGAGCAGCGCGGCAGCCTGGTGGCGACGTCGCTGTCGCGCGGCGACGACGGCTGGTACCAGCACGAAGCCGAGTACGACGTCTTCGAAATGTGGAACGACGTTGCGCGCCGCTTCAATCTCGATCCCGACCGCATGGCGATCAGCGGCTACTCGATGGGCGGCTACGCGACATACCGGCTCGGCACGCTGTATCCGGACCTGTTCGCGAAGGCGTTCTCGCAGGTCGGCCCTCCGGCCGAAGGCATCTGGCTGCCGCCCGCACCGCCGACGGGCAGCTATCGCGGCGACGATTTCACGAGCAACCCCGAGCCCGCCGATGCGACGCTGACCAATCTGTGGCTCGAGAATGCACGCAACGTTCCGTACCTGAATCTTGCCGCCAGCACCGACGAGCTCGTTCCGCTCGTCGGCCCGCGCGCACAGAACATCGGCGATCCGGCAAGCGGTGTGCGCGGTTTCGACCAGCTCGGCTACCGCTTCCGCTTCCTCGTCTTCGCTCCGTGCGACCACCTCGCGCTGGCGGTGCTCGACGACTTCCCGATGGCGGCCGAATTTCTCGGCGACGCTGCGGTCGATCGCAACCCGGTGCACGTCACGTTCGCCTACGTTCCGGCAAGCGACGATGCCGCGCTCGGTCTCGTGCACGATCATGCGTACTGGGTCTCGGCGCTCACTCTTGCGGACACGAGTGCGGGCCTGACATCCAAGGGCGTCGTCGACGCGTTCAGCCATGCGTTCGGTGTCGGCGATCCGGAAAGCGTTGCGGGCAGCGGCGCAGGCACGGTCGGACCGATTTCGTACGTCGAGCTCAACCGTTCGTGGAACGATGCACCGGCGATCGCGACCGAGAACCGGCTCGACCTGACGCTGACCAATCTCGCATCGGTGCACATCGACGTCGCACGCGCGGGCCTCAACGGATCGCGCGCTCTCGTCGTGCATACCAACGCCGACGGCGCGTCGTCGGTTTCGCTCGACGGCGTGTTCGCGGCCGGCAGCCAGGTACGCGAGGACGATGTCGCGGTAAGCGGCGCATCGGTCGACGCGGACGGTGCGGTACTTCCGGTCGCCGCGGGAGAGCACACGTATGTGATCAGCGCCGGACAGGCGTGCTCGAGCGCGCCTCGCAGCGGCTGCCGCGGGAGCCTTCGCTCCGGCGCTTCCCGCATGACGATGGTTCGCGGCGCGCGCGAAGACGGAAACAGGCTGACGTGGAGCTGGGGCGACGGCGCCGCGACGAGCGCGAACGACTTCGGAGATCCGATGGCGAGCACGAGCTACGCTGTCTGTGTGTACGACAGCACCGGCCAGCAGATCGTCGAAGCTTCGGCGCTGTCCGAGCCGATCTGCCTCGAGATCGGCGAATCGTGCTGGGAGCAGGGTCGCCGCGGCCTGTCCTACCGAAGCTCGACCTCCGGGCCGTCCGGCCTGACCAGTCTCCGGCTCGAGCCCGGTGAAGACTCCGAGGCAGGCATTGCCGCCGGTGCTCGCGGCGCATTGCTGGCGATCCCGGAGCTCCCGCTGACTGCGCTGCCGTTGACTGTCCAGCTGCAGGCGAGCGGCGGCGGATGCTGGGAGAGCCGCTTCACAGACGCTTCGCGCAACGACGGGCGGCGGTTCAAAGCCCGCGGACAATAAGCTCTTTCCGCACCGGGGACGGGCACGGGTCTTTCGGATCCGTGTCTGTCCCCGTTTCCCGAGCGTGACGTACTACACATAAAAGACACTTTGTATCCCCTAAAACTATTGACCATCCCGCCTCGCTTTTGCTAGTTCTTGGCCATCATCAGGGGAGGTGATAGCCAAATGGTTCATTCGTACGCGAAACGCGTATTTTTCCTGGCAGTTTGTCTTGGGTTTCTCGGAAGTCTCGCAACCGGCGCGTCCGCAGGCGATGCGGAGAAGTGCCGGGCAGCAGAGCTCGGGGCGGCCGGCAAGGCCTGCTCGACGATTTTCAAGAAGTGCTACGGGCCCAGCGCCAAGGGCGGCATGCCGGTCGACATGATCTGCATGAGCGACACGCTCGTGACGCTGCTCGCCGACCTCGACAAGGCCGAGGCGGCCGGCGGCTGCGAGCACACTCGCCTCAGTGCTTCGATCTGGGAGCGCCTCGGTGGTCTTGCCGATGACGTCGCCAACGGAGAGCTCGTTTTCCGGACCGGTGGGGTCTGCGCGGCCAAGAAGCTGAAGGCGGTGGCCAAGGTGTGCCAGTCGTTCGGCAAGTGCTACGCCGCTTCCGCGAAGGAATCGGCGGACGTCACACCGGCTGCAGGCTGCCTCGCGGATGCGTCCGGCAAGTTCTCGGCGGCGTTCACCAAGATCGAAAGCGTGATGACGTGCACGCCGGTCGACAACGCCGACAGCATCGAAGCGCTCGTCGGAAGTGCGTTCGTGGACCTGTCGGATCTGTCGACGACGGGCACCACGAGCACGACGTTGCCGCCGTCGCCTTAAGCGCGCACGTTCGTCATTGCTGGAATCGCGGAGCCGGGACCTTCGACCGGCTCCGCCATTTCTGCCAGTCGAGCGTCACTTCCTGCCAGATCGATTGCGCGGAGTCCGGGCGCTCGCGCCGGCGCGTTCCGGCGCGCGCTGCGGATTTGTGACGTCCCTGCGTCGTGCCAGAGTGCCCCGCCGCCGCATCAGCGGCAGAGGAGCGAGCAATGACGCATTTCGACGGGATCCAGATTTTCACGAAGACCCTGAACAATCTCGTACGGTGGATGGAGAAGGCCGAGGCGCACGCGAAGGAAAAATCCTTCGACGTGGATGTCCTCATCGATGCACGGCTTGCGCCGGACCAGTTCACGTTCGTCAAGCAGGTCCAGGCCGCGTGCGACCAGGCGAAATACACTGCGCTTTACCTCGGCGGTCAGCCGCTGGTGCCGCATCCCGATACCGAGCGCACGTTCGGCGAGCTGAAGCAGCGCATTGCCAGCTGCATCAAGACCGTCGAAGCCGTCGCGGAGAAGAACTATGAGGGCGCCGAAGAGCGCAAGGTCGCGCCGCCGTGGCTCGGCGGCGCATGGATGCGCGGCGACGATTACTTCGCGCACATGGCGATTCCGAATTTCTTCTTCCACGTGACGATGGCGTACGCGATTCTGCGCCATAACGGCGTCACGCTCGGCAAGATGGACTACATCGGCTCGATGCCGATCCAGCAGGGCTGAGCCGGCTGCTAACGAAATCGCGGAGGCCGCTTTTCGAGAAATGCGGAAACGGCCTCCGCGTGCTCGGCACTTTTCCAGCACTCGCGCAGCATCGCGCTCTCGAGCGCCTGCACGAGATCGAGATCGGTCTCCGAAGCGTTGCGCGTCAGCAGCGCTTTCGTCATGCGAAGCTGAGGGTCGGGGTTGGACGCGATCTGGCGCGCGAGCTCGAGCGCTTCGTCGACCACGGTCCCCGGCGAGGCGAGGCGATCGGCAAGCCCGATCTCCGCCGCCTCCGCTCCTGCGCAAAGTCGGCCGGAAAGACAGAGCTCGCTCGCCTTACCGAGCCCGACACGGGCGACCAGAAGGCGAGTGCTCGCAAGCTCCGGCACAAGCCCGACCTTGATGAACAGCATGCCGAACTTCGCCTTCTCGCACGCAACGATGACGTCGAACGGAAGGATCATCGTCATGCCTATGCCGACGGCCGCGCCGTTGACGGCGGCGACGAGCGGCTTCGACTCGCGGCACAGCCGCACCCAGTCGATGCCTGCCGGCATGCCGCCCTGTCCGGCCTGCGTGTTTGCTCCCGGATCCTGGCCGCTGATGCGTTTCTGAAACGTCTCGGCCATGTCGGCGCCTGCGCAGAAGCCGCGCCCCGCGCCGGTCATCACGATCGCGCCGATCGAACGGTCGGCGTTCGCGCACGCGATCGCATCGGCCTGTTCCTCGGCCATCGCCGGCGTCCACGCGTTCAGCTTGTCGGGACGGTTCAGCGTGATGAGCGCAACGTCGCCGCGGGTCTCGTAAAGGATCCGTTCGTAATTCATCCCGGATCCGTAGCAGAAAAAGGGGACAGGTACATTTTCGTAACCAGGTGATTTCCCTCGAAATGTTATTTTCGCCCCTCGCAACGACGCGCGCGACAGCACAAGATGCCGGGCCATGACAACGGCGCGACGAATCAGCATCCTCTGCCGACTGTGCGGTTTGGCGCCGACGCTGGCGCTCCTGGCGCTCACGCCGATGGCGCTTCCGGCAGCCGCGTTCGCTCTCGACGACGATTTCTCCGCGCCGCTGTCGGCGACCTGGAGCGCGCCGAGGACCGAAGAGCCGGGCTCGTCAGTATCGGCTCCGGTTGCCGACGAGGATGCGGTCGACGGCAACGTCCTCGAGCTCGTGTTCCCGGGCGAGACCGCACCGGAAGACAGCGGGCCGGCCTTCGCGACCGAAATCGAAACCGCCACGCCTGCCGGATACGGCACATACGAAGCCCGCCTTCGCACGCCGAAGGCGAGCCATGCAACCGGCCTCGTCTCGGCGTTCTTCACGTACTTCAACGACGGCGCCGATCACGACTTCGACGGCATCATCGACAACCACGAAATCGACATCGAGCTTCTCGCCGCCGAGCCGAGCACGATCTACATGAGCGTCTGGACCGAGTACCAGTACGAAGGCGGCGTCGAGACGTTCCGCAAGACGACGCGCAAGGTTGATCTGCGAAGCGGCCGCGTGTGGGAGACGCCGCCGGGAGGCGAGGGCAGCTACGATCTCGTCGAGGCCCAGCCGCTCGCGTGGAGCGCGCGCAGGTTTCGCGCGTGGCGCGCGTTCGCAACGTATCGCTTCGCGTGGTCGGCGGGCGCGGTCGAATATTCGATCGACCTCGGCGACGGTGCAGGCTTCCGCACGCTGTGGACGCTGACGGGCGCAGCGAACGAGACGATCCCGTCGATTGCCGCGCCGCTGCTCTTCAACCTCTGGCACAACGCGTATCACTGGAATTCGGGAAAGGAGTCGCGCGTCCCGCGGCGGAACGCCGCGTTTCACGTCGATTCCGTCTCCATCCACTGAGCCCGAGCGCTCGTCCGGGACAATCCGGCGGGCGGCCCGTATGCCCCGATAGTCGAACGGAATTATCCGGCGCGCCGATATTTGTTGACACGAATATATTCCCGGGTGTACACCGTCCCCCGGCTGCCGCGACCGGCGGCCCGGAGGTATCTTCCATGGCCCGTGACCTCGAAGTTCCCGTCCTCATCGTCGGCGGCGGCGGAGCCGGCCTGACTGCGTCGATGCTCCTTTCGCAACTCGGCGTGGAAACCTGGCTCGCAAGCTCCCTGCCGACCACGTCGAGCCTTCCGAAAGCGCACGTGCTCAACCAGCGCGCCATGGAAATCATGGGCGATGTCGGGCTGGCCGAAGAGATCTACGAACGTGGTACGCCGCCCGCCAACATGAAGGCCACCGCGTTCTACGCAGGCTTCGCCGGCCCCGGCGCCGATCATGGCCGCATGCTGATGAAGATGGACTGCTGGGGTGCCGGCTACACCGACATCGACTGGATGGCCGCAAGTCCGCGCCGGCAGTCGAATCTTCCGCAGATCCGTCTCGAGCCGATCCTCAAGCGTCGCGCGGAAGAGCTTGCCCCCGGGCGCGTTCATTTCCACCACGAAGTGACGAGCCTCGTGCAGGACGAACGCGGCGCTACCGCGACGATCCTCGACAGGAATGCCGGCAGCGAGTACCGCGTGCGCGCGCAGTACGTGCTCGCATGCGATGCGGGCCGCACGATCGGTCCGATGTGCGGCGTCGAGTTCGAAGGCGCGCGCGGCATCCAGAACGAAGTTTCGATTCATCTGTCCGCCGATCTGTCGAAGTGGGCCCGCGACGACGACGTGCTCATCCGCTGGATCTGGGTTCCCGAGCGCGGCGCGCTGGCCGTACTTGTGCCCATGGGGCCCGATCACTGGGGACCCGAATCCGAAGAGTGGGTCTTCCACATCAACTACGCCACCGACGATCCGCGCGCGCTCGATGATGCAAAAGTCATCGCCGACATGCGCGAAGCCCTCGGCATCGGCGATCACCCGGTCGACGTGCACAAGGTTTCGCGCTGGTCCATGGAAGGCGTCGTGGCGTCGAGCTTCCAGGTCGGCCGCGTGTTCATGGTCGGCGACGCGGCGCATCGCCATCCGCCGACCGGAGGTCTCGGCCTTACGAGCGGCATGCACGACGCGCACAATCTTTGCTGGAAACTGGCTGCCGTGCTGCGCGGTCACGCCGGCCCGCGGCTGCTCGAAAGCTACGAAGCCGAGCGCAAACCGGTCGACGCGCGCAACGTGCAGCGCTCGCTCGAGAACGCGTACAACCACATGGTGATCGGTGAAAAACTCGGCCTGATGGCCTCTGCTTCCGCGGAAGAAAACTGGGCGCGGCTCCGTCGCCTGTGGAGCGGCCGTCCCGAGGACGCTGCGCACCGCCGCGCGGTTCGAAATGCGATCGCCTCGCAGTCGATGGAGTTCCGCGAGCACGTCGTCGAATACGGCTACACGTACGATTCGACTGCCGTCGTGCCGGACGGCACTGCCGCGCGCGCAGCGCTGGACGACGTGCGTCTCTACGAGCCGAGCACGTGCCCCGGGCATCCGCTTCCGCATGCATGGATCGAGGACGACGAGGGGAGGCGGTTGTCCACGCTCGATCTCGTGCGTCCCGGCCGGTTCCTGCTCATTGCCGGCGAAGAAGGTGCGGAGTGGTGCGAAGCCGGCGAGGCACTTGGCGATGCGCACGGACTTCCGCTCGACGTGGTGCGCATCGGCCATCTCGACGGCGACCTGCTCGATGTCTGCTGCCACTGGCTGCGCCGGCGCGAGATCGCAGCGGGAGGCGCAGTGCTCGTGCGCCCCGATCGTTTCGTGGCGTGGCGCTCGCTCGGTGCTGCGAATGACGCGCTCGCCGAGCTGCGCGCCGCGTTTGCCGGGGTGCTCGATCGCACGCTCGACCATGCCATCGCGCCGCGGGCATACAGCGAGCTCGTGACGGAGATGCGCCATGCCGGCTAAGGCGAAACGCCTGCTCGAATCGCCTGCCGACAAGCTCGCGCGCGAGGCGTTCATCAATCTGTTCCTCGCGTCGGGCCGGCTGACTGCCGAAGTCGAGCAGCTGTGCCGTGAAGAGCAGATCACGATGTCGCATTTCACCGTGCTGTGGTTCCTTTCGCAGCGCGAGGAGCCGGAAGGTGTACCGATGGGAACGGTGATCGACGGCCATCTGAACCGCGCTTCGGATGCCACGCGCCTGGCCGATCGATTGACGTCTCTCGGCTATATCGAGCGCCTTGCGTCGCCTGCCGACCGCCGCGTCGTCCTGGTGCGAGTGACCGACGCCGGCCGCGACGTCTTCCTGCGGCTCACGCGCCGGATCCGCGCGCTCCACCGCGAGCAGTGGAAGGCGCTCAGCGCTAAAGAGCTGCGCGAGCTTCGACGCCTTCTCGTCAAGGTGATGTGGGGCGAGGACGCTTCGCGCGACAAGATGCATCCGCTTGCGGCCGGCGAGCGATAGTCGATGCCCGCGACCGCCCAGTCTCCATCGCGTTCACCATGCTCCCTTGCCTGCGCTGCCCTGCAGGCAGCCACGTCTCAAACCTCGCGTCGACGACAGTTTCGCGTGATGGGATTAGAGTTCGATGAGAAGCCGAGAAGAATCCGGTTTGCGATCGTCGTTTCGCGTTGGCGAAGGCCGGTCGCTATCGTCCCCGGGCGGTGCGGCGCTGACCAACAGGCCCCGCACGCGGACGAGGTACCCGAGCGATGTCCGAATCCGAGTTCGACCTGTCCACGATCGATATCTTCGGCGCCGACCACTACGTGGCCAACGGCTATCCGCACCGCGAGTGGAAGTACCTGCGCAGGCATTCTCCCGTGCACTGGTACGACGTGCGTTCCGACGTCGATCCGTTCTGGGTCATCACGAAGCATCGCGACGTGATCGAGCTTTCGAAGCAGCCCGAGATTTTCAAGATCGAGCCGCGCCTTGCGATGTTTCCGCGCCGCGAGGATCCGCCCACGAGGCCGCGCTCGCTGCTCAACATGGATCCGCCCGACCACGGCGAGTACCGGCGCGTGTCGGCCAAGCAGTTCACGCCGCGTACCGTGACGGGGCTCGCGCCGCACGTCGACGAGCTTACCTGCGAGACTCTCGACGCCGCCGCCGCGAAGGGGTCTGGCGATTTCGTTGCTGACATCTCCGCGCCGATCACGATCGGCGTGATCGCCGACATGCTCGGAGTTCCGCCGGCCGACCGGCCGCTGCTGTTTCGTTGGACCAACGAGGTGATCGCGCCCGAGGATCCGGAGTTCCAGACGGGCCGTCCGGGCGAGACGTTCGAGAAGGCACGCGTCGAGCTGTTCACGTACTTCAAGACGATGTCGGACGAGCGCCGGAAAACTCCCACCAGCGACATCGTCAGCACGGTCGCCAACGGCACCGTGCAGGGTGACCCGCTGCCCGACTTCGAGCTGCTGTCGTACTACTTCCTTCTGGTCGCCGCCGGCAACGAAACCACGCGCAACGCGATGACCGGAGGCATGATCGCGTTTCTCGAGAACCCGCATGAATGGGAGAAGCTGCGCAAGAACCCCGAGCTTCTCGACTCGGCCGTCGAGGAAATCGTGCGCTGGACGACGCCGGTCATCCAGTTCGCGCGCACTCCGACCCAGGACTACGTGCTGCGCGGCAAGACGATTCGCGCGGGCCAGCCGTGCTGCCTCGTGTATCCGTCCGCCAATCGCGACGAGGAAGTGTTTCCCGACGGCGACGTGTTCCGCATCGACCGCCATCCGAACGACCATGTCGGCTTCGGCCGCGGCGAGCACGTCTGCCTCGGCGCGCACCTCGCGCGCCTCGAGTTGCGTACCGCCTTCCGGCATCTGGCCGAGCGGCTCGAGCATGCCGAGCTGACGGGACCGGTCGATCGCGCACGCTCGTCGTTCGTCGGCGGCATCAAGCGCGCGCCGATGAAGTGGTCGATCCGCGAGCGGGCGGCCTGATCGCGGCGATGGACACGCTGACAGACGTCGAATGGGAGAGTTGCACCCTCGAGCCGCACGTCGATCCCGAGCTCGAACGCTGGGTCCGCAGGATGCTCGGCATCACTCCGCCCCCGACGCGCTACTTCAGCCGCTGCCCGTGGATCATGCGCGCGTTCGTGCGCTTCGACGAAAGCCTTCTGCCGCTCCAGCACATCGACCTGCAGACCGCGCGCTTCATCGCGCTCGTCGTCAGCCAGGACAACTCGTGCCGGTTCTGTTACGCCGCCAACCGGAGCGTGCTCAAGTTCATCGGCGTGCCCGACAACGTCGTCAGCGGCCTCGAGCAGGAGCTGCTCGTTGCATCCGACCCCGACCTCAAGGACGACCTCGCGTTCGCGCGCAGCGTGTCGCGAGCGGATCCGATTCCCGCGGACGAGTGCCGGAGACTCGTCTCCGCCGGGCGCGCTCGCGGCCGCATCCAGGAAATCGCGTTCGTCGCGGCCTGCCATACCTATTACAACCGGCTCGCGACGCTCCCTGCGCTCCCGCTGGTCGAAGTCGAACACCTGCTCGACGCGTGGTGGATGCGACTGCTGCGGCCGGCGATCGCATGGAAGATGCGACGTCCGTCGACCAGCCGCGTCGACGATTCGGCGCTCGACCTGGGCTCGACGCCGTTCCCCTACCTGATCGATGCCCTTCGTGATCTTTCGATCGCGAGGCCGTTTGCCGCGGTGCTGTCCGAAGCATGGCAGTCGCCGGCACTCAGCGAACGCACGCGCGCGCTGTGCTTTGCGGTCATTGCTCACGGTCTCGGAGCATCCGTCGCCGAACGCGAAGCGCACGCGCTGCTGGTCCGGGCCGGTATGGACGACGCGCAGGTGCAGTCGGCGCTGGCGAATCTGACGGCGCCCGGCATGAGCGATGCCGAAGTCGCCGTCGCACGCTTCGCGCGCGATACGATCCGGTACAAGCCCGCCCTCGTGCAGCGCAGCGCGCGCGCTCTGTGCGAGGTGCTGGCGCCGGAGCAGTACATCGACGTCATCGGGGTGACTTCGCTGGCGAACGCCGTGTGCCGGCTCGAGGTCGTGCTGGCGTGAGCGTCGTCGTCGCTGCGGCGATACTCCTTTTGGTTGCTGTCGGCGTCGCGTGGGCGCGCGAACGGCGCCTTCGCAGGCGACTGCGCGGCGCGCTCGACACGGCGACACGCGAGCTCGAGCGGCTGCAGGCTGCATTCTCTCGCTTCGCGCCGAGTGCCGTCGTCGATCGCATCGCCGCCGGAGACAAAGCACCGGACGCCGCGCGCAAGGACGTGACGATTCTGTTCGCCGACCTGGTCGGCTCGAGCGCACTGGCCGAACGAACCGACCCCGCGGTCCTCGTCGACGTGCTCAACGATTATTTCGCACGCGCGAGCCGGGTACTCGTGGCCCATCACGGCCACGTCTCCAAGTTCATCGGTGACGGTCTGCTCGCGCTGTTCGGCGCACACGAAGGCAACCCGTGGCAGGCCAACGACGCCGCCGATGCTGCGCTTGCGATGCGCGCCGAGCTGGCGAGCCTGAATCGCGAACTGGCTTCCCGCGGCTTTACTCCGCTTGCCGTCGGGATCGGGATTCATCGCGGCCCGGTCATCGCGGGAGTGATCGGCAACGATTATCTGACGGAGTTCACCGTGATCGGCTCGGCCGTCAATCTTGCGGCGAGGGTCGAGCACCTGACAAGGCAGCACGGCGTCGACATTCTCGTGACTGCGGAGATGCGCGACTGCCTCGATCCGCGCTTCGTCCTGCGCGAGATGCCGGCGACCGAGGTGCGGGGATTTCGCGAGCCGGTGGTCACGTATGCGCTCGAAGGCTGATCGCAGCGCATCCTGAAGAAGCAGCAGCCATGGAGGGCTACGAAGATGCCAACGTGTCGAGTTTGCGCAAGCACCAACGTCGATACCATCACTGAGGTCGGCGGCACCACCTTCTATCACTGCCTGGACTGCGATGAGACGTTCGGTGGCTGACCCGGGATCCGGCAGCCCACCGGCATCCGCGAGAGCAGGGAGCATCCCGCGCAAGGAGTCGGCCATGTTCAACCGTATCAGTCACATCGGAATCGTCGTGGCGAGTATCGAGCAGGCGCTGCTTGTCTGGCGTGACAGGCTCGGCTTCCGGCAGTGCGCCGAGGCGCACTTCAAGGAGGAGGGGATCCGCAGCGTCTTCCTCTCGTTGTCCGGCAATCTCGGCGAAATGAGCATCGAGCTCATGGAGCCCGTCGACCAGTCCGACATGACCAATCCCGTGGCGCGTCGTCTCGCCAGAAGCGGCGAGGGCTTCTATCACCTCGCGCTGGTCACGGACGACGTTGCCGCAAGCGGGCAGGCGCTGCGCGAGACCGGTCTTGCGATTCTCGAGCGGCCGCCGGTGGGCAATGCGGAGCAAGCGCGTTGGCTGATCAATCCCAAGGCGGCAAGCGGCGTGATGGTCGAGGGCATCGAGGAATGGAAGGAGAAAGGCTTGTGAGTACCCGAAGTCTCGACGGCCGCGTCGCGATCGTTACCGGCGCTGCGCAGGGCATCGGCCGAGCCACCGTGCTCAAGCTGGCATCCAGCGGAGCGGCGGTTCTGGCCAACGATCTGGACGCCGAGCGACTTGCCGGGCTGAAGTCCGACGTCGAGCAGGCCGGAGGACGCTGCGAAGTATTTCCGGGAGACGTGACAGCGACCGACTTCGGCGATCGCGCCGTCGCAAGCTGCCTCGAGTGTTTCGGCGAGCTGCACATCGTCGTCAACAATGCCGGGTACATCTGGAACTCGCGCATCGCGAGTCACACCGACGAGCAGTGGTACGCGATGATCGACGTGCACGCGACGGCGCCGTTCCGGCTGCTGCGTGCCGCCGGCCGTCACTTTCGCGAGATGTCCATGAGCGGGCAGTCCGTCCAGGCGCGCAAGGTGGTGAACGTATCGTCGATCTCCGGTCTGTTCGGTGAGGCGACGCAGTTCAGCTATTCGGCGGCCAAGTCGGCGCTGGTCGGAATGACAAGATCGCTCGCGAAGGACTGGGGGCGTTACAACGTGACGGTCAACTGCGTCGCGTTCGGATTCATCGAGACGCGCCTCACGCAGACGTTCGAGAAGGACATCCCGCAGATCGCGATCGGCGAGCGCAGCGTTAAGGTGGGAGTAGGCGCCGCGCAGGCGGAAGTGATGAAAGCGATTACGCCTCTCGGGCGCTCCGGGACCGTCGAGGAAGCCGCCGGGGCGATCTATCTGTTCTGTCTGCCGGAATCGGATTTCATCAGCGGAGAGACGGTCGTTGCGTCGGGCGGACTACGTATGTGACGAGGGCAGCGTCTTCGCGCCGCATCGCCGGGATTGCTAGAGTTGAAAACGAATCGCCGGGGTTATTCTGCAAGCTCAATATCCCATGACGCGACGGCTCAGCGAATATTGAGGTTTGTACCCGAATCAGCGTGAAAAACTTTCCGACCTCCTTAGCAATGTAGCTTGTCCCGAAAGTGCACACTCGGAACATTTTCTTGATTGGGATCTCGTTCTATTGGATTCAGCAGGTGGTCCGTCATTAGGCGCGTGTTTACTCGGCATCTGGCTGTTCCCAGGCAAGTCCCGCAGGACAATCCGGTGTCCAGACGTTGGTATCCTCCCAAACTAAACAATCGAGAGTAACTTCAACTTCGCAGTTCCAGTGATCGTCGTAGTTATAGTGATGCGAATCGACGATTTTTGTTCTTAAGGTCGTATAGTTTGGTGTACCGAGGTCGCTACGGCAGGATGCGCCAAGGCTTTTCAGCTTTTCAGTCTTTGCATGAATCTCGCAATATCCCTCGCTGTAAGCGTCGTGGATGTATTCCGTGTCGGAATATTCCTTCTTCTGCTTTTCTTTCTTGGTGGTCCAATGCCCTTTGCGGCATATCAGTGAGATCGGAAGTTTAGTGACCTCCCCGGCGACGATAGTGAAGTCCTTAGAACGCTCCGGAACGGCAAAATCTTTTTCGAGCGAAACGATCGAATGAGATCCCGCCGGCAACTCGAAGTCCGTTTCGGAACTATCCAACGTCGCTGTCAGCGTTCCTATCTTCAAGCGAACGCCATTCGGTCTCCCCGATAGACGTAGAACGCCTCTCTCGCCGTTCTTGAGTTCGAGTATTCGGAGACGAGATGTTGCCAGCTTTCGGACTTCATCGTCCGTCGAAACGTACGGTAGGTCCAATGAGTACTGCTCGAGAAACTCCTTCCACAATGCGGCTTCACCAGCTGTAGTGAGATCCGATGCCTTATCGATCGTCGTTGTTAGCTCATCGTACCGGGCCCGCATCTGCTCCGCGACTTGTTGTTGTTTCGCAAGAGAATCTGCCGCGTTATTGTTCGTCTTCAGGGAATCCCACAGGCGTCCCAGAAACCTGTTTACAAAATCCTGTCTAAGAACAGTCCCGACGTACTCGCCGTCGTGAGCCGCTACTGTGACCAATAACCCGGCGAGCGAATCTTTAATCCACAACGGGCTTCCGCTTTGGCCTTCTAACAGCTGTGTGCCTGCGTGGGCCGGAACGATCTCAATCTCGAGGTCTCCTACGCGCTTTACGAGAACCGGAATATTGGTAACCGTACCATCCGAGCCCATAGTACGCAGGGTTCCGCTGTCCTGACGAAGGGTCTGCGGTACCGAGCTGCCGTCTTGCCAACTTGAGTCGGAACACGGAGTTGAGTTCGTGGCTGAGACGACTCCTATGTCATAAGGAGGCGGCTCGCTTTTCAATACCGTACCCTCAACGACACCGGATGGCGTGGTAAGTTTCACTTTTCCGCCGATCGGCCCGACAACGTGTCCGGCAGAAATCACGTAGCAAACGTTACCGACGGGGCGGCTGATTCCCTGACCATAGACTTGGCCAATTTCGTCGTCGACTCGCTGAATGAAAACATCGGAAGCGAGCGCGCCGCGAGACAGCAGCAGTAGCCCCAGTATGGAAAATACATGCTTACGGATCATGAGTTGCTATCTTTTTTCCACCAAGTCGCCCATCCCAGGAGCGCAACTGTCGCGGCCCAGAAACTTCTCAGGACAGGATCGTTGGCAATTCGGTCGAGTAGGGACCCCTGTACCGCGTAGCCCTGCGAGCCGAAGCGCTTGATTCGCGCTTCTCCACCGGCCGTACTGTAAGACGCATTCAATCCTGGACGCTCGTCAACGAATATGAGGCCGAAACTTGGTCCACTCGCGTCGTCGATCTCGACATCCTCGCCCGGATCCAAGTCTACGCTGGTGGACTCGAACCGAGAGCGACCGACAAGTGTCGGGCAAAGAAGTGAAAGCTTTCCTTCTTTTAGCAGAGGGGATGAGCCTCCGTAGGAGGTTTGAGAACCCAATTTGATTTGTCCGACGACTGGGAAAACGAAGCTCTCATTCGATCGAGTTAGGATCGCTTCATCGACGCGCACTACGATTTCAGGTGGCAGCCGATCGACGGTCGAGTTTTCGTCAAACTTCTCTCCAACGCTACTTTCCGTTCCGGTACACCGCGCCCGAATCATCAGCGGTCCGTGACCGATCCGGTTTACGAGTATTTCTACATCAGGACGAAACTGGATAGGGCCGGTGAAAATTTCCTCATTTCCCTCATAGTCGGAAATTACGGCGTTCGAAAAGTTCCATAACGGGAAGAGCGTCTGAGCCGTTTGAATCGTCAGGCTCTCTGTTTCCGCTTTGATTTTGAACGTCAATGGAATTGGCCAGAGAGTCGCAAGCATGGCAGCCAAGACGCATCCTACGAACGTCAGATTCCACCATCGCGAGTATTTCTGACGTCGCTTCACCATCTAGGGGATAACCACCTCCGCAACCGTAGGGACAAGCTTCTTGCCGAATGAATACGGTTGAACCTTGACGCGGATCGAAGATGTTTTGGGCAGCATCGGCAGTTGGCAGAGAGTGTTGTATGAGACGAAAGTACCATTCTGAAGGCGCGTGCAGCGGTAATCGCGCGACGCATCGGCGAGGTTTGTTACTTTCACATCATCAGCCTGCCCCGGATTGATCAACAGAAGCAGTGTTTTCGGTTCTTCTCTCGGCCTCTGCCAACCTATAGTTGCTAAGCGTCGCGATGGCTCACCGGTACTGCCGGAATGGCAGTTTAGCTCCGCAAGCAAAGCCAACTCCGAGGCGCGAAGCGTTGCCAGCCATGCGGAGTGTTTCGTCGGGAAGCTCAGGGTGACCTCGCGGGAAGTAACGCCCGTCAGATCGTACTCGAGTTGAGCGTTGTATCGACCGTCACTTGAGCGTACGTGCACGCAAGTCATCTCCCAGTTGCCGGATGGAAGACGCAACGTCAGTTCATGAATCCGGACGTTGGATTCAAGGTCGTCGACAAAGGTCATTCCGACTAATGGACTCTGACCGTTCACCCCGACGCGTTCCGGTAGAGAATCCGGCTCATTGAATGCCGTTGGCGCCAACGGTTGATCCTCTGCGAAGGCCGTACATATTGAGTTCGCTGCGATTATGCAGATGAAAATCGGGTAACGGAATGAGCGCGTCTGCCGAATGGTAGCGAAAAATGCCATGACAGACGGCTACCGCCGTTCCACAGTTGACGCAATAGATTCGTTCCCACCGAAGTTCGATGAAATATCTTGTAAGCGTCACACACCATGGCGCCTTGCACGCGGCTCAGGCTCAGACGTTGAACCGGAAATGCATCACGTCCCCATCCGCAACCACGTAGTCCTTGCCTTCGACGCGAAACACCCCCGCTGACCGGCAACCCGCTTCGCCCTTGTTCGCAACATAGTCGCGAAACGCGATCACTTCCGCGCGGATGAACCCTTTCTCGAAGTCGGTGTGAATGACCGACGCCGCTTTCGGCGCCTTCCATCCTTTCTCGATCGTCCACGCGCGGACTTCCTTCGGCCCGGCCGTGAAGTAACTGACGAGCCCGAGGATCGAGTAGCCTTCGCGGATCACCTGCTCGATTCCGCTTTCGCTGACGCCGTACGACGCGAGGAACTCGGCGCGCTCGGCGTCGTCCATGCCGACGAGCTCGGCTTCGACCTTGGCGGAAATCTTGATCACGTGTGCCTTGCGCGGCGCGGCCCAGGCTCGAAGCGCCGTCACGTGGGCGTTGTCCTCGGCGAGCGAATCCTCGTCGACGTTGGCGCAGTAGATGATCGGCTTGGCAGTGATCAGGTGGACCTCGGTGAAAACCTCGGCGCCGACCGGCGTTTCGCGCTCGGCAAATGCGACGGCCGGCTTGCCGCCGCTGATGTGCTCGAGGAGGCGCTTCGCGCACTCGAGCTGCGCGGCGGCTTCCTTGTCGCCTTTGGCCTTGCGCGTAAGGCGCTCGATGCGGTTCTCGACGGCCTGGATATCGGCAAGCGCGAGCTCGGTCTCGATCACCTCGACGTCGCGGACCGGATCGATGACGCCGTCGACGTGCACGACGTCGGGGTCGTCGAAGCAGCGCACCACGTGAACGATGGCCGAGGTCTCGCGGATGTGCGCGAGGAACTGGTTGCCGAGCCCTTCGCCGGTGCTCGCGCCACGCACCAGCCCGGCGATGTCGACGAACTCGACGGTCGCCGCCAGCACGCGCTCCGGATCGACGATCCGGGCGAGCTCGGCAAGCCGGGAGTCGGGGACGGGTACCACGGCCTTGTTCGGCTCGATGGTACAGAACGGATAATTCGCCGCCTCCGCGTTCTGCGCCTTGGTCAGCGCGTTGAACAGCGTGGATTTTCCGACGTTGGGCAGACCGACGATTCCAATACTGAGGGCCACATGTTCTCCGGAGCCGGCTTGGTTAGCCCTTCCTGTGCGCGCGGGCAAAAAACCGGTCCGCGAAGACGGGGGACAGGCACTTCGATCGCGTGCCGCGACGACGCGACTACGGCGGAAAATCCAGCGTTTTTCGGACGGTTCTGCACATCGAATCTACGCTGTGGAAGTCTTCAATTTGGCCGCGCGGTCAGAGCCGGGGCCTGCGTGGCAGCAAGCCGCTGCACAAAGCGCCGAATCCTGCCGGATGGCGGC
Organism: Candidatus Limnocylindrales bacterium; assembly: GCA_035571835.1. Classification (NCBI taxonomy): domain Bacteria; kingdom Bacillati; phylum Chloroflexota; class Candidatus Limnocylindria; order Candidatus Limnocylindrales; species Candidatus Limnocylindrales bacterium. The sequence goes on from DATNBU010000025.1 coordinate 52,758, forward strand.
GCAGATGCCCCGCAGAGTCCCCGGATCCCCTTTCTGGCAGTGCCGGTGCCGGTTACCATCCTGTTAGCGAATCGCACGACGCACGGTCTTCGGGGGCGGAGGCCGTCGGGCGACAAGTGGGAGTCCGAACGCAATGCTCAGAACCTGGTGTCTCAGCGCGGCAGCGTTGGCACTGCTCGTCGTCGGAGCAGTCAGCGCCGAGTCCGACCCCGAAAAGGTCGCGCTGTCGATGCCTGCGCCCGCACTGGTCAACGGCCCGGCGGCCTCGGCCGCGGACGCCGCCAAGGTCCGGTTCGCCATCGAGAAGGCCAACGCCCAGTGGCTGGCCGCCTTCCAGCAGAATGACGCGACCGCACTTGCCCGGATCTACGCCGACGACGCCACGCTGTTTCCGCCTTCCAACGTCGGCCTCGAAGGCCGCGACAGCATCGTCGAGTACTTCCAGGCGCAGCGGAAGGCGGGCATGGGCGATGCGACCCTGAAAACACTCGACGTCGTCTGCGTGGGCGACGTCGCCTACGAAGTCGGAACCTACGGCTTCCGCTTCGGGTCGAGTGCCGCAGCCGATGCAGGTCGCTACTTCGCGATCTGGAAAGGGCTTCCGGACGGAAGCTGGCACTACCAGGTCGGCATCTGGAGCAGCAACCGCGACGTTGCCGTCGAGGCGACCGACCGCCGCTGATTCTTCGCTTCGCTCGTGGCCCGCCGGCCAGTAACGCTTCGCTCGCTGCCTCGCTTTCCTCTATGCTCCGCCGCTCGCGCGCCGCGCGACACCACTCCGAGATGACAAGCGCCCCGGTCCCTTCGTCGCCGCTCGATGCGGCGCGCTCGCTCTACACGACTTTGTCGGACGCATCTCCGCGCATCGAAGCCGAGCGGCGACTTCCGCCCGACATCGTCGCTGCGCTCAAGGCGTCGCGGCTGTTCCGGCTGTGCGTGCCCGAGCGTTACGCCGGGCTCGAAGCATCGCCGGCCACGCTGGTCGAGTGCGTTGCCGAGCTCGCGCGCGCCGACGGATCGGCCGGATGGTGCGTTGCCATCGGCGCGACCAGCGGGCTGCTCGGCGGCTACCTTCCCGATGCCGATGCGAAAGAAGTCTATGCGAGCGATCCCGACAGCGTCGCCGGCGGCGTGTTCGCGCCGAAAGGAAAAGCCGTCGCGGAAGGCGAATCGTACCGCGTGCGCGGCCGCTGGGCGTTTGCGAGCGGGATCCAGCACTGTTCGTGGCTGATGGGCGGCTGCGTCGTGTTCGAAGACGGCAAGCCGCTGACGCTGCCCGGCGGTCTTCCCGATTCGCGCCTCGTCGTCTATCCGGCGGCCGAAGCCGTCGTGCACGACACCTGGTCGGTCTCCGGTCTCTGCGGGACCGGAAGTCACGACATGGAAGTGAGCGACGTGCTCGTGCCGCGGACGCGCTCGGTTTCGCTGATGTCCGACCGTCCGCGGATCGAATCGGCACTGTACAAGTTCCCGGTATTCGGCTGCCTGGCGATCGGCATTGCGGCGGTTTCGCTCGGGCTCGCGCGCCGCGCGATCGACGAGCTCGTCGAGCTTGCCGGCGGCAAGACTCCTGCCGCGAGCCGAAGGACCCTCGCCGAGCGCGGCTACGTGCAGATGCAGATCGCCGAGGCCGAGGCTGCGCAGCGAAGCGCACGCGCGTTCCTGCTGGATACGATCGGTGAGATTTACGAGCACGCCTCGCGCGGCAACGACATCGAGCTCCGGCAGCGCGCGCTCCTGCGGCTGGCGGCGACGCATACCGTGACGCTCTCCAAGCGCGCGGTCGACGCGATGTACGACGCCGGCGGCGGCTCGTCGATCTACCGCTCGTCGCCGCTGCAGCGCTGCTTCCGCGACGTGCACACCGCATCGCAGCACATGATCATCTCGTCGTCGACCCTCGAGCTTGCCGGCCGCGTTTTCGCCGGCCTCGAAACCGACGCGTGGCAGCTGTGAAAATCGGGGTCATACCCCGATTCTTTTGCCGGAGGCGCTCCGTTGCACGACATCACCAGGTCCCACTTCGAGACGATTCGCTTCGAGCGCAACGGCGACGTGCTGGTCGCGACCATCGACCGCAAGGACAGCGACCTCAATGCCGTCAATGACGTTCTTCACGAAGACCTGACCAGGCTCTTCCGCGAGCTCCGGCAGGAAACGATCGCGCGCGCCGTGCTGCTGACCGGACGCGGAAAGGCATTCAGCGCCGGCGGCGACTTCGCATGGTTTCCGCAGTTGCAGGAGCCCGGGCGCATGGATGCGCTGCGGCGCGATGCAAAGCAGCTCATCTGGGACCTGCTCGACGTGGAGATCCCGATCGTTGCGGCGGTCAACGGCCACGCGATGGGGCTCGGCGCGTCGATCGCACTGCTTTGCGACGTGATCTTCATGGCCGACACGGCGACCATCGGCGATCCGCACGTGCGCGTCGGCATCGTGGCCGGCGACGGCGGCACGGCGATCTGGCCGCTCGCGGTCGGACCGGCGCTCGCCAAGCAGTATCTGCTCACGGGTGATCCGGTCAGCGCCGAGGACGCGCAGCGCATGGGCCTCGTCAACCGCGTGCTTCCTGCGGCGGAGCTGCTCGACGGAGCGATGGCGTTTGCCCGAAGGCTTGCAGCCGGCGCGCCGCTCGCCGTCCGTTACACCAAGATCGCAGTGAACAAGCTCATCAAGGACGCGCTAAACATCTCATTTGACACGTCGACCGCACTCGAGATCGTCACGTTCCAGAGCGAGGATCACGCCGAAGCGCTCGCCGCGCTTCGCGAGAAGCGAAAGCCCGTCTTCCACGGCCGCTAGCCGCCGGCGCAACGAATGGCGGGACCGGCGGCGCGACCGCCCGAAATCGGTGTCTGTCCCCGATTACACGAAATCAGTGTCTGTCCCCGATTTCGGCGTGATTCGCGGGGCAAAATTGTACCTGTGACCGATTCGGCAATAATGCGCGGAATCTCGAAGCAATGAGCGGCAAACTGGCAATACTGGTCGGCGGCGGGCCCGCACCGGGCATCAACTGCGTGATCGGCGCGGCGACGATCCGCGCACGCCTCTCCGGGGTCGAGGTTCTCGGCATCCGCGATGGTTTCGAGCACATCATGGCGGGCGATACGTCGATGGTGGTGCCGCTCGAGATCGAGGAAGTCAGCCGCATTCATTTTCGCGGCGGCTCGATCCTCGGCATCGCCAGGGCCAATCCCACCAAGGACCCGGCGCTGCTCGAGACCACGGTCCGTTCTCTTCTCAGCCTCGGCGTCGACAAGCTGCTGACGATCGGCGGCGACGACACCGCGTTCTCGGCGCTGCGCATCGAAGCGGCCGCGGCCGGCCGCCTGCGCGTCGCGCACGTGCCGAAGACCATCGACAACGATCTCGACCTTCCGCCCGACATCGACACGTTCGGATTCCAGACCGCGCGCGCCGTCGGCGCCGAGCTCGTCAAGAACCTGATGGTCGACGCGTACACGACGCATCGCTGGTACTTCGTGATCGCCATGGGGCGCAAGGCCGGCCACCTCGCGCTCGGCATCGGCAAGGCCGCCGGCGCGACGCTGACGCTGGTCCCCGAAGAATTCGGCGCCGGTACGTTCCCGCTGTCGATGCTCGTCGACACGCTCGCCGGTGCGATCATCAAGCGAAGCGCGGCCGGGCGCCAGCACGGCGTTGCGGTGATCGCCGAAGGCGTCGTGCTCAGCGTACGGCCTCAGGATCTGGCCGATCTCGACGATGTCGAGCGCGACGAGCACGGGCACGTGCGCATCGCGGAAGTCGACATCGGCGATCTGCTGAAGGTCGCGGTGCGCGAGCGGCTGACGAAGCTCGGCGTCAAGACGACGATCGTCTCGAAGGACATCGGCTACGAGCTGCGCTGCGCGGATCCGGTGCCGTACGACATGGAATACACGCGCGACCTCGGCTACTGCGGCGCCAAATTTCTGCTCGACGGCGGCAACGCGGCGATGGTCTCGATGCAGGGAGGCAACTTCGTTGCGGTGCCGTTCGAGTCGATGCTCGATGCGAAGACAGGGCGCGCGAGGGTGCGCCTTGTGAACATTTCTTCCACGCGATACGCGATCGCGCGGCGATACATGATCCGGCTGCGCGCAGACGATTTCAGCGACGAAGCCAGCGTCGCGTCGCTGGCCGCAGTCGCCAGCCTGAGCCCGGCCGAGTTCCGGCAGCAGTTCGGCTATCTCGTCGACTCCGAGCCCGAAGGGCTGCGCGTGGTGAACAGTTGAGCGCGATCGTTGGCCCGAGCGCGATCCTTCGACCTGAAGCAGAACCCCACATGTCGAGCTTGCGAAGACTCCTAGCCGCCGGGCTGCTCATTCCGCTTCTTGCCGAAGCGGGATGCTCGCGCTCGTCGGCGCCGGAAGCTCCGGTGCGGCCGCCGGTGCTCGTCAAGGTCGCTCCCGCCGAGCGGCGCGACGTGCCGTTCATCGTTCGCGCCCCGGGGCTCGTGGTCGCGAGCGAGACCGTCGAGGTTCACGCGCGCGTCGATTCGCAGGTCATGGCAGTGCACTTTCGCGAAGGCGACATGGTGCACGCCGGCCAGCTCCTGTTCACGCTCGACGACCGTACGATGATGGCCGATCTTCGCCGCCAGGAAGCCACGCTCGCTACCGCGCAGGCCGAGCTCGAGAACGCCCGCCGCCAGTACGACCGCGCGCGCAAGCTTGCGGCCGGCGGCTTCGAATCGACCGCCGAGCTCGACAAGGCGCGCGCAGATTTCGAGTCGAACGAAGCGCGCGCCGGCGCAACCCGTGCCGAGATCGAGCGTCTGCACGTGCTGCTCGGCTACACCAAGATCACGGCGGCGATCGACGGGCGCGTCGGATCGATCACGGCAACCGTCGGCAACACGGTCAAGGCCAACGACGCAGGCACGCCGCTGGTCGTGATCAACCAGGTCTCGCCGATCCGCGTGCAGATCGGTCTTCCGCAGCAGGCGCTCGCGCCGCTTCGCGAGCTCATGGCAAAAAGCGAGGTGCCGGTGCGCGTGATCCGCGACGGCATCGAGCTGGCCGACAAAGGCCGGATCGAATTCGTCGACAACTCGATCAACCGCACGACGGCAACGTTCGAGTGCCGCGCCGAGTTTGCGAACAAGGACGAGGCGCTGTGGCCCGGCATGATCGTCGAGATCGTGATCCAGCTCGGCGAGGACACCGGCGTGATCGCGGTTCCGGAGATCGCCGTCCAGCACACGGCCGGAGGCGACTTCGTCTTCACTGTCGTCGACTCGAAGGCGGTACGCCGCCCGGTCACGGTACGCCGCTATGGTGATGGCGTCGCCGTTGTGACCGACGGTCTCCAGGGCGGCGAGCAGGTGGTCACCGACGGCATGCTCTCGCTGTCCGAAGGAAGCCCGGTCGACGTACCCGACCAGAACGCTGCCAAGGCAACGCCCGACGGCGCCGGATCCAAGCCAGCGCCGGACGGCGCCAGGCCGGCGCCCGGCGAACCCGCAAAGAAATGACGCTGTCGGATTTCTGCATCCGGCGGCCGGTCTTCACGATCCTGCTGATGGCTGCGCTTCTGGTCGGCGGGCTTGCCGGCTACCGCACGCTCGCGGTCAGCGCGCTTCCGAAAGTCGACTTTCCGACGATCTCGGTGACGGCCAACCTCTCGGGCGCAAGCCCGGAGACGATGGCGTCCGCGGTGGCGACACCGCTCGAGCGCCAGTTCTCGACGATCGCCGGCGTCACGTCGATGACGTCGACGAGCTTCCTCGGACGCACCGAGATCACGATCCAGTTCGACCTCGACCGCAATCTGGACGGCGCGGCGCTCGACGTGCAGTCGGCGATTTCGGCGACGCTGCGGCGCCTGCCGCCGCAGATGACGTCGCCGCCGTCATTCCAGAAGGTCAACCCGGCCGACCAGCCGGTGCTGTTCGTCGCGCTCTCCTCTGACTCGCTGCCGCTGTCGCAGGTCAACGAAGTGGCCGACACGATGCTCGCGCAGCGCATCTCGACGCTGTCGGGCGTCGCGCAGGTCATCATCTTCGGTACCCAGAAGTACGCGGTGCGGGTGCGCGCAGACGCCAACCGGCTGCTGTCGATGGGCCTCAGCTTCGACGATCTGCGGCGTGCGATCGCGGCGGCGGCATCGAACGCGCCGGTCGGGGTCATCAGCGGCGAGAAGCAGCTGTTCAACATCGACATCACCAACTCGCCGAGCAATGCGGCGACCTTCGGCGACGTGATCGTGGCCTGGCGCGAGGGCTCACCGCTGCGGCTGCGCGACGTGGCCACCGTGACCGATTCGGTAGAGGACGACCGCTCGATCGGCCGCATGAACGGCCTGCCGGCGATCGTCATCGCGATCCAGCGCCAGCCGGATGCGAACACGATCTCGGTCGTGCGCTCTGTCCAGAAGCTGCTGGAGCGGGTCAAAGGCGACATTCCCGCGTCGATCCGGATGACCGAGATGCTCGACCGGTCGGTTTCGGTCGAGACGGCCGTGCACGACGTCCAGTTCACGCTCGGCCTGACAATCCTGCTCGTGATCGGCGTGATCTACGCGTTCCTGCGCGATCTTCGCGCCACGCTGATCTCGGCGATCGCCGTGCCGCTGTGCATCGTCGGCACGTGGGGCGGCATGAGCCTGCTCGGGTTCAGCATCAACAACGTTTCGCTGCTCGCGCTGACGCTCTGCGTGGGCTTCGTCGTCGACGATGCGATCGTGATGCTCGAGAACGTCGTGCGCCACATGGAGGGCGGGCTGCCGGCCAAGGAGGCCGCGTTCCGCGGCGCGCGCGAAATCCAGTTCACGATCCTTTCGATCACGTTCTCGCTGGTCGCCGTCTTCATCCCGATCCTGTTCATGGGCGGCGTCGTCGGACGCATCTTCCACGAGTTCGCGGTGACGATCAGCATGGCCATCCTGATCTCGGCGTTCGTCGCGCTTACGCTGACGCCGATGCTCTGCAGCCGCATGCTCAAGGCAGCTCCCGAAGGCGCCGACCACGGCCATGCCGCCGCCAACGTCGGTGGTTTCCGCGCACTGACCAATCTCTACGCGCGCACGCTCGACTGGTCGCTCGCGCACCGGCGCATCATGCTCGGCGTCACGCTCGCGACGCTCGGGCTCAGCATCTGGGGATTCGGCGCGGCGCCGAAAGGTTTCTTTCCGCTCGAAGACATCGGTTTCATCTTCGGCCAGACCGAGGCCGCGCAGGACATCTCGTTCGACGCGATGGTGGCCAAGCAGGAGCGCATCAGCGACATCATCCGCGCCGACCCTGCCATCGACAACATGTTCTTCGGCATCGGCGGCGGCCGCGGCTCGAGCAATGCGGCGCGCATGTTCCTCGGACTTAAGCCGGTCGGCCAGCGCGACTCGATCTTCGTGGTGATCGGGCGGCTGCGAAAAGCCGTCAGCGAAGTCGAAGGCATCAACGTGTTCCTGCAGCCGGTGCAGAACCTCTCGGTCGGCACGCGCCTGACCAAGAGCATGTACCAGTACACGCTCCAGTCGACGGATTTTCCGCTGTTGTCGGTGTGGTCCGAAAAGCTGCGTGAGGCGATGGTCGCCGACACCCGATTCCGCGACGTGACATCCGACCTTCAGCTGAAGAGCCTCAAGGCGCGCGTCGAGATCGACCGCGCGAAGGCTGCGGCTGCCGGAATCACCGATGACGACGTGCGGCGAGCGCTCTACGCGTCGTTCGGCGACGCGCAGGTGGCGACGCTGTACACGCCGGCCAACCAGTATGCCGTCATCGTCGAGCGAAGCGGCGGCAAGGAGCTCACGCCGGAGGCGCTCGCGAGCACGCCGGTCCAGGGCACCGGGCCGGTCTCGGTGTCGCTCTCGTCGATCGCCGAGGTCACGCGCGGCATCGGCCCGTTGTCGGTCAATCATCAGGGACAGATGCCGTCGGTGACGGTCTCTTTCGATCTCAACGGCGGCGCGGCACTGAGCGACGCGGTCAAGGCGATCAACCAGATCTCCCGGAACATCGGGCTGCCGGCGTCGATCAGCGGCGGGTTTGCCGGGTCGGCGCAGGTCTTCGAGGATTCGGCGAGAGGGCAGGGCGCTCTGGTGCTGCTGGCGATCGTCGTCATCTACATCATCCTCGGAATGCTCTACGAGAGCTTCATTCACCCGATCACGATCCTGTCGGGACTTCCGTCGGCGGGCATCGGCGCGCTGCTCGCACTGCGGCTGATGAGCATGGACCTGAGCGTCATTGCGTTCGTCGGCGTGATCCTGCTGATCGGCATCGTCAAGAAGAACGCGATCATGATGGTCGACTTCGCAATCCAGTCGCGCGCCGAGGGTAACGACCCGCTGACCGCGATCCGCACCGCGTGCCTGCTGCGCTTCCGCCCGATCATGATGACGACGATGGCGGCGTTCTTCGGCACGCTTCCGATCGCGCTCGGCATCGGCGCCGGCGCCGAGCTTCGCCAGCCGCTCGGTGTCGCGGTGGTCGGCGGACTGGTCGTCTCGCAGTTCCTGACCCTTTACATCACACCGGTCGTCTACCTGTACCTCGAGCGCTGGTCGCGCACGTCGCGGCAGGTCGTGGTTCCGATCTCGCCGGCATAGGCGGGGCGGTGGAGTCGAGGGCGGGCGTGTTTAAGGCAGCGGCAGGGAGCATGACGTCGATCGACACGCTGGCGGCAGCTTTCATCGATCTCACGCTTCCCAAGAAAGAGTGGACTCATCTGGCGCATCTCCGCGTCGGCCTCTGGCACCTCCTGCATCATTCGCCCGAGGAGGCACTGTCGCTGCTGCGCGTCCGCATTCGTACGCTCAATGAGAGCCACGGCGTCGAGAACTCGGAAACCGGCGGCTATCACGAATCGATCACGCGCTTCTACGTGTGGCAGATCGGGGAGTTTCTCGAAGCGGCCGGCCGCGAGCGGCCGATTGACGAGCTGGCTGCCGAGCTCATCGCCGAGCACGGCGACAAGAACCTGCCGCTACGCTACTGGAGCAAGGACCGGTTGATGTCGCGTGATGCGCGCGTCGGCTGGGTCGAGCCCGATCTCGAGCCTTTGCGGGCGCCGGCGTTGAAGTAAAAGGCAGTGGCAGGTTTCATGAGTCGTCGATCTTCGCGCGCTCTCGAGCTTTTTCCCGCGACCCCGCCGTACAGGAGCGGCCGCCTGCAGGTCTCTGATCTGCACAATCTTCACTTCGAGGAGTACGGCACGCCTCACGGAAAACCGGTCGTCTTCCTGCACGGAGGTCCGGGCGGCGGCATTCGGCCCGACTACGCGCGCTACTTTCACCCGAAGAAATGGCGCGTGATTCTTTTCGACCAGCGAGGCTGCGGCAGAAGCCGGCCGCACGCGGAGCTTCGCGAGAACACGACATGGGATCTCGTCGAGGACATCGAAAAACTCCGCATCCATCTCGAGATCGAGCGCTGGTGCGTGTTCGGCGGAAGCTGGGGCAGCACGCTCGCACTCGCGTACGCGGAAAAAAATCCACAGCGCTGCACGGAGCTGATTCTCCGCGGGATATTCCTGCTCCGGCAGAGCGAGCTTCACTGGTTCTACCAGGAAGGCGCAAGCCACCTCTTTCCGGAGGAGTGGGAGAAGTACCTCGAGCCGATCCCGGTTCGCGAGCGAGGCAATCTCATTGCCGCCTATTATAAGCGTCTCGTCAGCAGCAACGCTGCGACGCGACGGAAAGCGGCGCGCGCATGGACTTTGTGGGAGGCTGCGACGAGCAAGCTCATCGTCGACGAGGAGTTCCTCAAGTCCTACCGGCGAGCACGCTTTGCCGACGCGTTCGCGCGCATCGAGGCGCACTACTTCATCAACCGCGGCTTTCTTCGCCGCGACGACCAGCTGCTTCGCGATACGAGGAAGATTCGCCACATCCCGGGCGTCATCGTGCAGGGGCGCTATGACGTCGTCTGCCCGATGCGGTCGGCTTGGGATCTGTCGCGCGCGTGGCCCGCGGCGGAGCTGGTCGTGGTGCCGGATGCCGGGCACTCGATGACCGAGGCCGGCATCCGCAGCGCGCTCATCGACGCGACGGAGCGGTTCGGCCAGGCTTCCGTAGGTACAGGCTTTGCGAACGTGTGCTCAAGAGGAGCGCAATGAAGGTCGCGAGGCCCGGCGACATTCTGTTGCATAGCTAGTTGGCGCATCGGCGTGGCGCGTTCGACCCCTAAAAGAAGCGAAATAGACGTACGTCAAGCTTGACGTACGTCAGGATTAATCTAGTATGCCTCGCGAGGTGTATCTTCAATGGGTGATTTGAAGCCAATGAGGGCAAACCCGGGGGGTGAGATCGCCCCCGAGTACGCGGTGGGCCGGGGACAATTGGTAAAAAGGCTATGGGAGACGATCCGCAATCAGAGCGTCGTCATGGTGGCGGAAAGACGCATTGGAAAAACGACAACCGTTAAGAAGATGCGCGCCGAAACCCCGAGCGGAATGCGCCTAATTTATCGGGACGTTGAAGGGATCAGTACACCGCTCGAATTTGCCGAATCGGTGGCGAGAGATGTTGAAGCCAGTACCGGTCCGACGAGCGCCGCGATGCTTAAAATTCGGCGACTCCTCACTCAGTTGGCCGGGGCTGAAGTTGGCGGGGTCCTTAAGTTCCCTCCGGAGATTGCGCGGCACTGGAAAACTCTCCTCGAGTCGGCAGTCGGGACGCTTACGGAGGACGCTCCCACCACGACCTATGTATTCACATGGGACGAACTACCGCTGATGCTCGACAATGTCCGCCGAACCTCCGGCGAGGAAACGGCGATGGAGATACTCGATTGCCTCAGGTCGCTACGGCAAGCTCACTCGAACTTGCGCATGATTTTCACCGGGTCCGTCGGATTGCATCACGTCCTCACACGACTTCGGGATGAAGGGCATCTTAACGATGCGACGAATGACATGCGCACGATGGAAATCACGCCGCTGAGTCCGCAAGACGGATGCGACCTAGCGCGTGCCCTTATACTCGGCGAAGGCTTGGAGTGCGGTGACTTGGCGTCAAGCGCTAGGGTCGTGAGCGATCAGGCGGACCATATCCCGTTTTATATTCATCACATCGTGGCTCGCATGCGGGACTTGGGAGACGTTGCCACCGAGGAACTCGCGCTCCGCGTCGTCAGGGAGGCGCTGATGGATGCGCACGATATTTGGCACCTTGAGCACTTCCGCGCGCGGCTCGATGAGCGTTACGGGGCCGACAAGCTTCCAGTTGTGTTGGCCATTCTTGACCACGTAGCCGTATGTGAGGAGCCTGTGCCCCTGGCCGTGCTATCTCGGCACATCAGATCAACTCTCAAACGGCCGTCTCAGGCAGCATCTTTCGTCGGCAATGTAATCGATGGCGATGATGAGGCGCTTCGCAGGCTTCTGGACCTACTACAGCGGGACCACTACCTACGACGCGAGGGCAGCACTTTAGGCTATGAGTTTCGGTTCTCTCTTATTCGCCAGTGGTGGAAGCTTCATCGGTCTCTTGCATGAACGGGACTTTCTTATCTCGCTTTACTCCTAGCCTTCTTCCGCCTGAGGCGCTTGAGCAGATGTTTGTTCAGCGCTCAAAGTTAGCAGAAACAATTGTGATGGGCGTGCGTGAGAGCGCTCTAACCGACAATAAGCACTACTTCTTGGTGACGGGTCCACGTGGTATCGGCAAAACTCATCTCGTCTCATTACTCGTTCACCGAATACGTAATGACGACGAGCTACGAAAAAAACTGCGAATCGCTTGGTTACGTGAAGAAGAGTATGGCGTAGCCTCGTACCTTGATCTCCTTCTGGTCACGCTGCGTGCCCTTCGCGAAGGAGAAGGTCTCGACGAGCTTGAGGCAGAGGAGAAACGCATTCGAGAGAGTCGAGATGAGGCCGAAGCTCGAGACCAAGCTGAGAGCGTCTTGGTTGATGTCGCAAGTGAGCGTCCTGTGCTGATCGTCGCGGAAAATCTCGATGAGATTTTCCGTGGCCTTGAAGCGAATGGTCAGTATCAATTTCGCGCTTTAATTCAGAATCATCCGGTCTTTACCATCCTGGGTACCGCGCAGAGTTTGTTTGATGGCGTAACCAATCGCGATCAGCCTTTCTATGGGTTTTTTGACGTTTACCAGCTCGACGAGCTGACGCTCGAAAGCGCGATCTCCCTAGTTGCTCGTATCGCCGAACATCACGGCAATGCTGAACTGGGTCGCATGCTTTCAACGCCTCTGGGCCGAGCGAGGATGAGAGCAGTGCATCATCTCGCCGCCGGAAATCCACGGGTGTACGTAATTTTCTCACAGTTCTTATCCGCCGCTTCTCTCGATCAACTCGTCAAGCCATTGCTTCACACCCTCGATGATCTGACGCCCTATTATCAGGGCCGAATGGCTTGGCTAACGCCTCAGCAACGGAAAATAGTTGAATATTTGTGCGAGCGTCGCGGCGCCGTCACTGTCAGCCAGCTTGCCAAGGACAACTTCATAACATCGCAGACAGCGTCTAGTCAGCTGCGTAAACTTGATGAGCAAGGGTACGTCAGATCCTCACCGCACGGTCGGGCATCGTACTACGAGTTGCGTGAGCCGTTGCTGCGTTTGACGTTAGAGGTGAAAAAGCTTCGAGGTGCGCCAGTTCGATTGATCGTAGAGTTCTTGCGCCTTTGGTATTCCGAACGCGAGCTTGCCCGCCGGCTGAGTACGATCGATGACTTGAACGAGAAGCAATATGTTGAAGCTGCGCTCGAGCTAAAGCGTCGAGACGGAGACGATGCGATACGTAAGGCGTGCAGGGCGGATTTTGATAAACTCGTGGACGCTGGAGAGACACTTCGTGCGGTAGGAGTGGCCGCGGAGCTTCTGGAGGTCAGCGGCACCGTAGAAGACTATGATCGCGTGATTTGTATGAAGGGTGCCGACGACGAGTTGGTGGCGACTGCACTCCTCAGAAAGGCTGTGGCACTAGCTGCGAGTAACGATACTACAGCGGTGGCAATCTATGATGAGGTTATCAGCCGTTTTGGATGTCGCGCTGAAGTTGCGCTTGCCGAATCTGCAGCAAGGGCATTCATAAGTAAGGGGGGACTGCTTGCTGCTGCGAATAAGCCCCACGATGAGATCGCTGTCTACGATGAGGTCGTTCGACGATATTCCAAGTCATTGCAATTCCCGCTCGATGTGCAGGTTGCAGAGGCTCTGTTTAGGAAGGCGGTTACGCTTTCTGAGATCGGAGAGTCGATCAGCGAGATCGAAGCTTACGACCAACTCATTCGACTGTACAAGGGACGCTCCGAGCCGGAACTCGCCGGTCGAGTAGCTGTTGCACTGGTAAACAAAGCCGCGACCCTAGGCCAACTGGGGCATCACGTAGACGAGGTCGCGGCGTACGACCAAGTGATAGCACAGCCGGGGGACATGTCGGACGTGCGACTGGCGGAACCCGTAGCGCGCGCACTCCTGCACAAGGGGATATCGTTGTATTCACGCGAGCGTTTGGCGGAAGCAGTTCGCGAGTACGACGAAGTTCTAAGCCGATTTGGTCAGAGGTCTGAGCTCCAACTTCTTGTTCAAGTGGCAAGAGCGCTAATCTGTAAAGCACATATTCTTGGTTTCTCGGGTCGCGACAACGAAGAGATCGAATTGTACGATAACGTCATTGAAAGGTTCTCAGGTAGGCCAGAACCTGCCCTTGCCGAGGCAGTGGCAAGGGCCCTGGTTAATAAGGCGTTAACGCTTGCTTCGCTCAAACGCAACGACGATGCAGCTGTCACATTCGATGAGATTATCCACCGATTTGAGGATTCGAGCGAAGCCGCAATTATTGAGCACGTCGGCGAAGCCCTTCTTGGTAAATCAATGGTCCTTGCGGTCGCAGGTCGTCGGCAGGAAGAGATCAAAAATTACGACCAAGTGATTCCGTGGTTGGAGCGCCATCCGAATCTTTCAGAAAAGGAGGCTCGCGCTCGCTTAGGGAAAGGCATTGCCCTTGCAGCTACAGAGCATCTCGACGATGCACTTTCGGCCTACGACGAAGCGATCCGACGTTTCGCGCATCACCAGAATTTAGATCTTTCCGAACCACTCGCGAAGATACTCGTAAACAAAGCCATCCTCCTTGGGGAAATGGGGCGTTCCCAAGAAGAGATCGGAGTTTATGACGATGTCATTCGCAAATACGTACATCGGCAGGAAATTGCAGTCGCGGAGCCGGTCGCCAGGGCAATGCTGCACAAGGGAATCACTCTCCAGCTACTGATGCGCCTCGACGAAGCTCTTGATGCCTACGACGACGTCATGCGAGCATTTGCCAGCCGCTCCGAGCTGCCGTTAAGACAGGCAGTCGAGCGGGCGCTCGTAAATAAGGCCAGTATAATGGGTTCGCAGGGGCGTTTTGACGATGCGGTTCAAGTATACGACGAATACTTAGCACTGTACGCAGATCGGCCTGAGCATACATCCGCATCGAGGTATGCTCGGGTGTTGTACAGTAAGGCAATCGCGCTGCGTTCTATGAAACGCCCCGCCGATGCTATGCGGGTCTATGACCAGATCATAGAGCGATTCGCGGGGAGTTCTGAACCCGGAGTGTTGGAGCCCGTTGCCCAAGCGCTACTTAATAAAGGCAGAGCACTCTCGGCGGTGGGGCGCTTGAGTGAGTCGATATCAATCTTTGATGACGTAGTGGGAAAGTTTGGCAACCGCTCAGAGCCGTCAATGGTCGATATTGTCGCCAGTGGGCTAGGTTCCAAGGCTGCTTCGCTCGCTCTATTGAATCGATCTGACGAGGCGATCGCCACGTATAGCGAAGTTATCGAACGGTTTGGAAATCGACCCGAACCATTTCTTGCTGAAAAAGTAGCGAACGCGTTGTTCGGAAAGGCCTTAGAACTAGCGCTGTCACTGAAGGTCGCGCAACTACCTTCTCTTCTAGAAGACGCGGTGGTGCGGCTAACGACAATCGATGCGTCGTCCGCTGACATGGGTTTCCTCCGATATTTGCTCCGACGGACGCACGACGTTGAGCAATGGAATCGCTTAGTTCGACCCCTCGTAGAGGCCTTCCGGAAGCACAATCGTTTATCCGCCTTGGGCGTCGGACTCGTACGTTCAATCTCCCAACTCCGCGAGCGTGGGTCTGAACCCGATTTGCCTTCTCGGTGGTTGGGAGTGTGGGAGAATGCATGCGGATCCGACGAGGAGATGCAGATATCGATGCGCATTCTAAAGGCGGCCGTCGCGTATCTGGAGCGCGGGGATCAACCAGCTCTACATGCGTTACCTATGGAAGAACGGGATATTCTCGAATCCGTATTGTCGGATCCTCAGGACTCGTAGGCCCCACGAACTACGAATCATCACGCAGTTCTACGTGGGACGATTCGCCCCTATCGACCGGTGCGATCGTCCGTCACTAAGGCAGCAACTAGTTTACCCTATGCTACTGTTGGAAGGATCCGCTGTGTCGAGTGAGGCCCGTTTTGTCGAGCCGGACCTGCAGCCTCTGCGGACGCCGTCGTACGGAGGACGCCGATGAACGTCGTCGTCACCGGAGCATTCGGCAACATCGGTAGCAATGCGGTCGCCGCGCTGCTCAAAAAAGGACACCGCGTGCGCGGCATCAGCCTCGATCCGGAGCGGGACCGCAAAGTGGCGGACAAATTCGCAGGCCGCATCGAGATCGTCCGCGGCGACGTTCGCAGCCGCGCCGACATGCTCACGGCCGTGGAAGGCCAGGATGTCGTCGTGCATCTCGCGTACGTCATTCCTCCGCTTTGTCTCGAGCAGCCGGAGACGTCGCGGTCGATCAACGTCGACGGCACGCGCAACGTGATCGAAGCCGTGCGCCGCGCCGGCGAGAAGACCGGAAAGACCCCGCGGCTGCTGTTCGCGTCAAGCCTCGACGTGTACGGCCACACGAGCCATCTCGAGCCGCCGCGGCGCACGGACGATCCCGTGCAGGCAACCGACATCTACACGCAGCACAAAGTCGAATGCGAGCAGCTCGTGCGCGAGTCGGGCCTCGTGTGGTCGATGTTCCGTTTCGCCGACGTGCCTCCGATCGCGATCCGCGACCCGCACCCGATCATGTTCACGATCCCGCTCGCGCAGCGCTTCGAAGTGATCCATCCCCGCGACGCGGGACTCGCGGTCGCGACGGCGGTCGACTGCGAGGAGGTGTGGGGCCGAGTCCTCAACATCGGCGGCGGTGCGCTCTGTCAGGTCACGTACGGCCAGTACCTGTCGGCTTTCCTCGATGCGATGGGCATCGGCGCGCTGCCGCCGCAGTGGTTTTCGACCAAACCGTACTGCACCGACTGGCTCGACAGCGAGGAAAGCCAGCGCCTGCTCCGGTACCAGCGCTACGGTTTCCAGGACATCGTGCGCGAAACGGCGGCGCTCATGGGCTGGCGCCGTCCGCTGGCGCGGGCGCTGCGGCCGATCGTGCGCTGGCGCATCGGCAAGCTTGCCAAGCTTGCAGCGTCGGATAGTTAGTCGCTACGACAGCTTCGAGGGCGCAGCGGCACGCGCTGCGCGGAGGAATCCATGGCCGACCGAGTCGATACCGCCGAGCAATCCGAATTCCGTGAGTACTGCCGCCGCTGGCTCGACGAGAACCGGCCGAAGCCGCCGTCGTTCCGCCTGCCGCTGTCGGCCATCGAGGTCATGACCGAGAACCAGTTCCGCTACCTTCACGACTGGCAGAAAAAATGCCACGCCGCCGGCCTCGTCGGCAGCGACTATCCGAAGGAATACGGCGGACACGGGCACAAGGGATTCCAGCAGATCGCGACGCAGGAGATGGGGCGCGCCGGCGTACCGTACATGCTCAACGTGATCGGCCTCGGCATGGCGGCGCCGACGATCCTCGTGCACGGCACCGAAGAGCAGAAGCGCCGCTATCTTCCGCCGCTGCTGTCGTCGGACGAAATCTGGTGCCAGGGATTCTCCGAGCCGGGCGCGGGCAGCGATCTCGCCAACGTGCAGACTTCGGCGGTGCGCGACGGCGACAACTGGATCATCAACGGTCACAAGGTCTGGACGAGCCTCGCGCATTTCGCGAGCTTCATGATCCTGCTCGCGCGCACGAGCTCGGACGACAAGTACAAGGGTCTTACGTACTACATCGCCCCGATCGCCGGCGCGCGCGGCGTGACGGTACGCCCGCTCATCAAGATCACCGGCGAGACCGGCTTCAACGAAGTGCTGTTCGAGGACGTGGCCGTGCCCGACACGCTGCGCCTGGACGAAGTCGGCAAAGGCTGGACCGTGGCGATGACGACGCTCACGTACGAGCGCGGCGCGGCCGAAGGCGCAGGCTCGGGCGGCGGCATGTCGCTCGACGAGCGCGTGCGCCATCTGGTCGAGCTTGCGCGCGGCGTGCGGCGACCCGGCGGAAAAACCGCATGGGACGATCCGGTGGTGCGCGACAAGGTCATGCAGCTTGCGGTCCGCGCGGAGGGCCTCCGGCAGACTTCGCGCCGCGCACGCGTCGAAGGTCTGTGCAGCGATCCGCTGCGGCTGCCGCTGCAGCAGAAGGTTCTCACGAGCGAGCTCATCCAGGACATCGCGGCAACCGCGCTCGAGATCGAAGGCGCGTGGTCGAGCCTCTACCTCGGCGACCGGCGCGCGCCCGACGGCGGCCAGTGGCCGCTCGCGTATCTGAACTCGTACGGCTTCACGATCGCGGCCGGCAGCAACGAGATCCAGCGCAACATCCTTGGCGAGCGCGTGCTCGGCATGGCGAAGTCGAAGTAGGCAGCGGCGATGGCACAGCCAAAGAATTTCGGATTCGGCAGCGACGAGCAGATGGTTCGCGATCAGGCGAGCCGCTTCCTCAAGGACCGCGTGCCGGTGGACAAGCTTCGCACGCTCGTGGCACGCGACGAGAAGGCCGCTTACGAATCGGACGTGCAGCCGGCCGCGTGGGACGAAAAGCTCTGGCGCGACGCCGTCGAGCTCGGCTGGACCGGCCTCGGCATTGCCGAAGAACAAGGCGGCGTCGGCCTGCCGCTGGTCGCGCTCGCGGCGGTATGCGAAGAAGCCGGCCGCGCGGCGCTGCCGTCGCCGCTCGTCACGACGCTGTGCGCGACCGAAGTCCTCAAGGCGTGCAACAGCGAAGCTGCTCGGGCTGCGCTCACGACCATCGCCGGAGGAAGCGCCGCCGCGCTTGCGACGCTCGGCGAAGCCGTGTCGTGGGAGACGGCCGACTCCGACGTCGTCGCCAATGCTTCGGGTAGCGGATTCGCGCTGAGCGGCACGGCACGCTTCGTCCAGGATGCGCGAAAGAGCGGCTTCTTCCTCGTCGCTGCACGTGCGGACGGCGGGACATTGCTCGCGCGCGTTGCCGCCGATGCGCCGGGCCTTGTGATCGAGCCCGACCGGATCACCGATCTCACGCGCGACCAGGCGAGCCTCGCGCTCAAGAACGTCGACGTGAAGGCCGCCGACGTTCTGGCTGCGCCCGGTTCGGCCGATCACGCGATTGCCGCCGCGCTACCGTCGATCCTGACTCTCGTGGCTGCCGACATCTGCGGCGCCGGCGAATGGCAGCTGCAGACGACTGCTGAGTACGCGCGCACGCGCAAGCAGTTCGACCATGCGATCGGATTCTTCCAGGCCGTCAAGCATCCGATCGTCAACATGATGATCGACATCGATCGCGCGAAGTCGCTCGTCTATGCGGCAGCGTGCGCCGTCGATCACGATCCGGCCCAGGCGCTGCGCGTCGCGCGCATGGCAAAGGCGGCCGCCTCCGACGCTGCGCAGTTCGTCTCGGGCCGTTCGATTCAGCTGCACGGCGGGATCGGGTTCACGTGGGAATGCGACGTGCATCTGTGGGTGAAGCGCCAGCAGCACAGTCAGTTCCTGTGGGGCGACGGGCCGTGGCATCGCGCGAAGCTCGCCGAAGAGTTTCCCGCCTGACGGCCGGCGCGGTGTAGCGTGACGCTGCAGGTCTGGACTCTCGGGCTCAGCCTTCCGAAGCTCGCGGCCCGCCACGCGGCGGCCGCCGAGCGCGCCGGATTCGACGGCTTTGCAGTCGTCGATTCGCAGAACCTCGCGGGGGATTGCTACGTGGCGCTCGCGCTCGCCGCGCACGCGACGACGCGCATCCGACTGGCCACCGGCGTGACCAATCCGCTTACGCGGCATCCCGCGGTGACGGCGTCGGCCATCGCTGCGGTGCACGCCGAGTCCGGCGGGCGCGCCGTGCTCGGCATCGGCCGCGGCGATTCGGCTCTTGCGCATCTTGGTCTCGCGCCGGCGCCGGTGGCGGTCTTCGAGCGCTATCTGTCGCACCTGCAGTCGTATCTGCGCGGCCAAGGAATCCCTCTCGAAGAAGCGGCCTCGCATCTTCTGAATCATGCTTCGCATGCCGGCAACAATCGCCCCATCGATACCCTGCGTCTTGCCGGAGCGCCGCCGGACAGCCGTCTTCACTGGCTGCGTCCGGGCGATGGCAAGGTCTCGCTCGACGTCGCCGCGACCGGCCCGAAAGTGATTGCGGCGGCCGCCCGCCACGCCGACTCGATCACGTTTGCGGTGGGCGCCGACATCGAGCGGCTGAAGTGGGCGATCGATACGGCACGCGCCGCGCGCACGGCGGCCGGTCTCGATCCCGACACGCTCGCGCTCGGCGCGTACCTCAACGTCGTCGCGCATCCCGACGCCAGCGCCGCGCTTCGGCTCGCCGAAGGCGGCGTCGCATCGTTCGCGCGCTTCTC
This sequence comes from Candidatus Limnocylindrales bacterium, assembly GCA_035571835.1. NCBI lineage: Bacteria > Bacillati > Chloroflexota > Candidatus Limnocylindria > Candidatus Limnocylindrales > Candidatus Limnocylindrales bacterium. Next base: position 72,411 of record DATNBU010000025.1, read on the forward strand.
GGTCATGCACGGCAAGGTCCAGGGACCGGCGGGCGACGGCGAACGCGACGTGCTGACGCGCGTTCATCAGGCGTACGACATGCGCCATCACACGATGTCGGGCGCACCGCAGACAAGGCAGCTCACCCGCGAGTTCGCCGAGCGTTTCGCGATTCTCGGCCCGACGGGCGAATGCGTCCGGCGCCTGCGCGAGATCGCCGCGCTCGGGCTGTCGAAGCTGATGATCATCGGACCGTCGGCGGGCGCAGATGCGGGCGAAGCGACGGCTGCAATGGCGAGATTCGCGACGGACGTGCTCCCGGCGCTTCGCTAGAGGTGCGAAGATCGCCGCCGGATCACCGGCGACTTCGGTTACCGGCAGGATCAATGCCGCAACGCAGCTTGCGCGCCCGAGCCCATCCCTGCCAAGATTCGACCGATCTGCCGGCGCAGTGCGCCGGACATTCGACCATCGACGGGTAGCGTTGATTTTCGCGCGCCAGCGCGCTCCGCGCGTGCGCCGCCGCGCAGACATCCAAGAGGAGGAGATATGGATTTTCGAAGGAATCTGGTCGCAGCTGTCGTGGTTGCCGGCATGCTCTCGGCGGCAACCGCATTTGCGGCCAAGGGAGACTGTGCGCAGCCGGCCAGCAACGGGTCGGGACCGGCGGCTAGCGATTGCCTCTACATCCTCAAAGTCGCCGTCGGTTCGCTGACGTGCACGCCGGCGTGCATCTGCGCGCCCAAGGGCACGCTTCCGACCTCGACGAGCGACGCGCTGCTGTGCCTCCGCAAGTCGGTCGGCCAGCCGGCGCAGCTCAAGTGCCCGTGCTCGACGGTGCCGATCGGCGACGATTTCAATGACAACAGCAAGGATCTCACGAAGTGGGGCGGAGACGGGATCATCGGCAACGGCGTCCTCACCGAAACCGGTCACGCGCTGCAATTCACCGTCGCTACGGGAAGCACCGAGGACTTCGTTACGCGCCCGTGGATCGCGAGCTTCATGCCGTACAACGCGAACTGGGAGGTGCAGATCGACCTGAAGAACCTGACCGTGCCCAGCGCCGACGACCAGGTGAACAGCTTCGGGATTTCGGTCTTCGAGGAGAACGACGATTCCGATGAGGTCTACGGCGAGCTCTATGCATCGCGTTACGGCGGCCCGCCCGCCCGCAACGGCTTCTACGGCGCGCTGTACCACGACAACGAGTTCATCAATGAAGTCGATACGACCGGCATCGACGGCCTGACGACCGGAGCGGTACGAATCACGTTCGATGCAGCGACCAAGGTGATCAAGCTGTTCTACAGCGATCTCGATCCGAGTGTCGGATACGACTGGACGCTGTACGGCTCGTTCGGCGTCGACGGATCGGACGGAGTCGACGACAACGCCGACTGGGGCATGACCAACTCGAACCGTTTCTCGCTCAGCGTCTACGGGTACTCCGAGCAGATGACGATCGCCGCCGGCAAGATGACCGGCGACAACTTCAAGGTGACCGGCGGCGTCGCGCCATAACCGGCGTCAGGGTGAGGAGGCTGCGCCAGACTTCGCGGCGCGCGCGCGTCGAGGGGGCTTTGCAGCGAGCGGCTGCGGCTGTGCAAAGCTTGCCGAAGAGATCCCCGTCTGATGCGGGGACTTCGCCCAGAGGAAGTACGCCCGGGGACGCTCGTCTCTGACGAGCGCCCCCGGGAGTTGCGATCCGCGGCTTAGTGGTAGCGGGCCCTGAACTTGCGCGGCGTATTCTTCAGCGTGTCTCCGGTCGTGAACTCGGTCATCCAGCACGCGTCGTTGCTGTTGACGAACTGAACGATCAGCGACGGCTCGATATTGAAGCGCTTGCTCTGGTCGACGGGAGTAGGAAACGGCACGTCGGCGCCGCCGACCTTCAGCCTGAGTCTCGAGTTCAGTGGCATCGGCGAGATCTTCCCGCGGATGTACTTGATACTGTCGTTGTTTCCCTGGCGGTCGGAGTACTTGATGCGACCGCTACCGATCGGCCTCCAGTACGGAGCACCAGCCGGCACCGACACGGAAGTTGCGAGAACCGGTCCGTCAACCGTACCGTCGAAGATGCATAGCGCATAGGCCGTCGTCGCCGTGTCTCCGAAGGCATCCCCAGGCAGCGGCTCTCCTTTCTTCCAGCTCCAGCGAATCGAGTCTTTCGGCACGAAACTGCTGTCGGCGATCACCAGGCGCCCGCCAGCGGCCTGGTAACAGGAGTCTGCGTCACGCACGTCGGGGTCGGACTGACAGCCCGTCTGCGAGTCGCAGGAGTCGATCGTGCAGAGATTTTCGTCGTCGCAGTCGGTGGGCCCGCCGGGCCGGCACTGGAGACCGACGCAGCTGTCTCCCGTCGTGCACGCATCGCCGTCGTTGCACGGCGACCCATTGGGCGCCGCTGCGTCTGCGGGACAACTGCTGTCCGAGCCCGAGCAGCGTTCGGCTGCATCGCACGTGGAGAGCGACGCCCGACAGATCGTCGAGGTCGGCTGATACGCGTCCACCGGACAGCTGGCGCTCGAGCCGCTGCAGTTCTCCGGGACGTCGCATATTCCGCCGGAATTCCGGCAGGGAACGGTCGATGGCTGGAAAGCATCCGCGGGACATTCGGCGAGCTCACCGTCGCAGCTCTCGGCTGTGTCGCATGCACCGGCGGCCGGACGGCACTCGACTTCCGCCGCTACGATTTCATCGGTGGGGCAATCGACGCTCTCGCCGTCGCAGGTCTCCGCTACGTCGCAGCTTCCCGCTTCGACGCGGCAGACCGTGCCCTCTTCCTTGTTGCCGTCGGGCGGGCAGGCCGGATCCAGACCGGTGCAGGTTTCCGTCTGGTCGCAGCTTCCCACGGCCTCGCGACAGACGGTGTCTGCCGGAGCCAGCAGGTCTTCCGGACACGAGGCAGAGGTGCCGGTGCAGGTCTCGCTCGCGTCACACACGCTGTCCGAAGGCCGGCACTCAAACGTATCGCTCTCGAAGACGTCCTCGGGGCAGGTTGCCGATGCGCCCGTGCAGTTCTCGGCGACGTCGCAGATACCGCCCGACGCGCGGCACTCGACGTCTACGGAGACAAAGTCGTCTGAAGGACATTCCGCCGTCGAACCGGTGCAGTCCTCGGCCACGTCGCAGATGCCGCCCGACGCACGGCACTCGGTTCCGCCCGTGACGAAGTCGTCTCCGGGACACCCCGCCGTCGATCCGGTGCAGCTCTCGGCCACGTCGCAGATGCCGGCCGACTCGCGACACTCGGTTCCGCCGGTGACGAAGTCGTTCCCAGGACACGTTGCCGTCGAACCGGTGCAGTTTTCGGCTGCGTCGCATACGCCGGCAGCCGCGCGGCACTCGGTCTCGGCCGAA
>DATNBU010000026.1 GCA_035571835.1 Candidatus Limnocylindrales bacterium
AACGTCCCGTTGCAGAGCCCGCCTCCACATTGATCGAGAACCGTCGACGGATCGCCGTCGTTGCACAGCGTACCGTCGGGATCACTGGCCGCGCATCCATTGGCCGTCTCGTCGCAGGATTCGGCGCAGTTGCCGTCGCCATCCGGTCCCGGACAGGGATCGCCCGAGTGCAGGCTGCACGTGCCCTGCGAGCATGTGTCGGACCCGTTGCAGAAGAGGCCGTCGTTACAGGCAGCGCTGTTGGTCGCATGCGTGCAGAGGCCGGAATTGTCGCACACGTCGCTCGTGCATGGTTCGTTGTCGGTCGCACAAGCCGTGCCGGCCGGCTGCTTGGCATCCGAAGGGCAGGCGGGACCGGAGCCGGAACAGGTTTCCTGGAGATCGCAGGTGGCGCCTGCGCCGCGGCAGACTGCAGTAGAAGACGCGAAGGCATTGGCGGGACAGGTGCTGCCGGTTCCGGAGCAGGCTTCTGCCGGATCGCACACGCCGGCGCTCGCGCGGCAGATCGTGCCGGTCGCAACATGCGCGTCGGCCGGGCAATCGACGGCCGCACCGCTGCATCGCTCTTCGCTGTCGCAGATTCCTGCGGAGCCGCGGCAGACGGTCGAAGATGACACGAGTGCATCCGCCGGACAGGCAGGACCGACGCCGCTGCAGGTTTCGCGCACGTCGCAGACTCCCGCCGCCTGCCGGCACACGGTCGCCGCATCGGCGAACGAGTCTTCGGGGCAAAGCGCTGCGTTGCCGGTACAGCTCTCCGCATCGTCGCAGGCTCCGGCCGGGCTGCGGCAGATCGTTGCGGCCGGCGCGAATCCGTCGGCCGGGCACGTCGTCGACCCTCCACTGCAGGTTTCCTGTACGTCGCAGATTCCGGTCGAGCTGCGGCAGACCGTGGTGCTTGCCGCGAACGCATCGGCAGGACAGGCGCTGCCGCTTCCCGTGCAGCGTTCCTCGGCGTCGCAGGAAGCGGCCGACGCCCGGCAGACTGCAGCCGTCGCAACAAATCCATCGGCCGGGCAGGTGGCACTCGCGCCGGTACAGGCTTCGGCAGCGTCGCAGACATCGACCGCGCTCCGGCAGACGACGGACGTCGCGGCAAGGCTGTCGGCCGGACACGTCGATGAGCTTCCGTCGCAGGCTTCCGCGCTGTCGCAGATGCCTGTCGACGACCGGCAGACCGTGCCCGCATTGCCCGCAGGATGAGAGCAGGTTCCCGCACCGTCGCAGACGTCGTCCGTACAGATCTGGCTGTCCGAAGGACACGACGTGCCGGCGGCGACTTTGACGTCGGCCGGACAAGTCGCCGACGTTCCGTCGCACGACTCGGCGACGTCGCAGCTCGTGCACGGCGAGACGAGGGTCAGGTAATTCTCTCCACCGGTTTCGCCGACGGGTGTGAAGCTGCACTCGACGTTCGCATCGATCGTCGACTGCGTGGTGGAGACGGAAGTGATGGTCGCGGTCGCGAAGCCGACGATCTTGACCGGTCCACTCGGAATTGAGCAGTCGAACGCATCGTAGACCGGAAGCAGGAACGTCCACGTGCCGCTCGCGTCCTTCCTGGCGTTGTAGAGCGACACCATTTTGGTAAACGCCGTCGTGATCGCGCCGCCCGTGAAATTGAACTGCGTGACCGCGGCTTCGGTCGACGGGCTCGTGTACGTCCCGAGGCGAAGGCCGTCGAGAATTCCACGCAGCATCGAAGCGCTGGCCGGATAGTCCATGTAGGTGTGCCACCCGGCGCAGGAGGCGCTGTTGTAGACCGTCTCGCCGCTCTGCTGGCCGGATGGATAGAGCCGCACATGCGAGTTCGCGCCGCAGTAATGCGATTGAAACCACCATTTCGAAATCGCGACTGGAATAGGAAGCGCTCCGGCCGGAACCGTGCGCGGTGCGCACGAGCTCGCAGTTCCGAACCGGCAGAACGCGCCGGCGTTACCGGCGGCGTGTACGCACGTGCCGGCGTCGTTGCACAGATCCGTCGTGCACGGGTTGTTGTCGTCGGCGCAGACAGTGCCGCTCGGGCCGCACTGCGCGTGCGCCGGCGCAGTCAGCGACAGACAGACCAGGAGCGGGGCCAGAAGCGACGTGAGCAGCCGAAATCGCATGATGCCTGCGAACATACGTGGCCGTCCGCGTCGACGCGAGAAGCGGTGCCTGAAAAGTTTCCGGATTGGCCCGCTGTAACCCCGACCACACGACGACCGCGGCCGGCTGGTCGTGGAGTGATTTCCCGACCGCGGACCGTAGACGCGCCCTCTCTGCTGCCGTCAGCGCCCGCAAATGTCTTATCGTCTCGTAGGAAAAATCGACCCGGTACTGCACCGGGTCGCGCTACACCGGCGCTTATTTCCGCATCAATGACTGAGGCGAATGTTTCGCCGAGCGCGCTACGAGCTGCACGAAAGCATCGAGCAGCCGACCTTCGTCCTGGCCCAGTCCGGACGTTTGGCAGCGAACGCTTCGAGCCCGGGCTTTTCGACGTAAGGGCTTCGCATCACGTCGAGAAGCTCGCCGATGCCGGACGGGTCGCCGGCCTCGGCGCGGTCGATGACCTGCTGCGCGAGATAGTTGCGCAGCACGTAGCGCGGATTGACCGCAAACATCGCGCTGCGGCGCTGGTCGGGATCCGCGTTTTCCGACGAGACCCGCGCTGCATAGCGGGCGAGCCAGTCCGACCAGGCCGGTGCAGATTTCGAGCGCAGCGCTTCGTCGTAGAACGCGTCGGCCAGCACGTCGACGGACGGCGACTGCATCCCCGGCGTGACCAGTGCGAGGTCGCGAAAGAACGACGTCATGTCCATTTCGCTGTCGTAAAGAAGCTTCATCGCGTCGTCGACCAGAAGCTCGTCTTCCGGCCGCGCGCTGCGAAGACCGAACTTCGCGAGCGTCATCGCGCTCGACGTTTCCATGTAGACGCGCTTGTAGACCTCGAGTCCGGCCTTGAGGTCGTCGATCGATGGAAACACTGCGGCGAGCGCGTTCGCGAGGCACGCGAGGTTCCAGAGCGCCACCGACGGCTGGCGCCCGAACGCGTAGCGATGCGTCGCCGCATCGGTGGTGTTCGGCGTCCAGTCGGGGTCGTAGTTGTCGATCCATCCGTACGGGCCGTAGTCGATCGTCAGCCCGAGGATCGACATGTTGTCGGTGTTCATCACGCCGTGCACGAACCCGACGCGCATCCAGTGGGCGACCATGACCGCCGTGCGCTCGCAGACCGCATGGAACCAGTCTACCCGCCTGGCGTGCACGTCGCCGCTGAGCTCCGGAAAGTCGCGGGCGATCGTGAAGTCGACGAGGCGTTCGAGCAGCGCGCTGTCGCCGCGCGCCGCAAGGATCTCGAAGTTGCCGAAACGAAGGAACGACGGCGACACGCGGCAGACAATCGCGCCGGGCTCCGGGCGCGGATGTCCGTCGTAGAGCATGTCGCGGACAACCGACTCGCCGGTTGCGACGAGGCTGAGCGCACGCGTCGTCGGGACGCCGAGATGGTGCATCGCCTCGCTGCACAGAAACTCGCGGATCGACGAGCGCAGCACGGCGCGCCCGTCGGCGGTTCGCGAGTACGGAGTCGGTCCTGCGCCCTTCAGCTGAAGCTCCCAGCGCTGGCCGCGCGAGTTGACGTATTCTCCGAGCGCGATCGCACGGCCGTCGCCGAGCTGTCCGGCCCAGCTCCCGAACTGGTGTCCGCCGTAGCATGCCGCATACGCCGTCATGCCTTCGGCAAGCGTGTTGCCGCCGAAGACGTTCGCGAAAGCCTCGGAATGAACCGCCTCTTCGTCGAGATCGAGGAGCGCGGCGACTTCCGCCGCATGCGCGAGCAGGCGAGGCGCGGCGACCGGCGTCGGCTCGGCCGGCGACCAGCACGCCGCGTGAACCTGGCGGCGGAAGTTGCGCGACTCGGGATCGCCGGGCAGCTCGCGCACGAAGCGATTGTCGAAACGCGCGTGCTCGAAAAGCGGCGCGATGGCCGACGCAGTCGTCACGCGGCCGGCATCAGGAGGACGGCACCCGGGTGGTCAGGCTGTCGATGGCATGGACAGGGGCCATGTCGCCCGACATCAGATGGGCGATGGCTGCGTAGACGAGCCGCTGGCTCTGCAGCATGTTCTTGCCTGCGAATGCCGGGGAGACGACGTCGATCGTGAAATGTCCGCCGCCGCCGGCCACCTGGACCTCCGCGTCGGGAATCTCCTTGCGGATCGCGTCGCGCAGTGCGTCGGTAACCGAGCCGGTAAAATCGGTGGGATGCGAAGACATGCTGTCTTGTCGCCCGCCCGAAAAGCGGTCGCAAACTGGACAGGCCGCCGCGTGATGGTACCTTCGGACGGTCTGCGCAAGGCGCAGGTGCGCGGCAGGCAAGGAGCATCGGATGAAGAGGAATGTCGATCGACACGCGCGGGCGCGTACCATTGCCGGATCGTCGATGGTCGCGGGTGCAATCGCAGTCGCCGCGTGGTCGTCGAGCGCGCTCGCCAGCATGACGGTGCCCGGCGGCGGGAGCGTCACTGCGTCGGCAGCTTCGGAAACCGCGTCGACCGAGCTCGCCCGTCTCGGCGGCAAGGCCAGCGAGAGCGGGGCGTTCAAACCCGACCCGATCTACGGCGGCGGCCGCGGCCGCGATCCGTACGGAACGTCGCTCGATACCGATCCGTACAAGGGCAACAGCAATCCCAACAAGATCCGCTTCGCGCCGCCCAATGCCGGTCTTCACGGCAAACCCGAAGGGCGTGGCAAGAAAGACGCCCGCGATGATGACGAATACGCAGGTCCGGATCGCAAGCGCATGAACCCGGAAGATCGCGACGAGGACAGCCGCGCGAACAAGGCCGCGCAGCGCGCCGCCGAAGGCGAAGAACAGCAATAGACCGCGACAGCTCCGCCGAACGCGCAGCCCGTCAGAGGGCGTTGCCGCGTTCGTCGAACGCGTAGACCGCTTCCGGATCCACCAGCAGCGAGAGACGCTCGCCCGCCTGCAGCCGGTGCGTTCCCGGTACGCGCGCGATCATCCTCGGTGCATTCTCCGGAGCTTGCGTACCGGCGTGCGGCTCGCGCGAGCTCCCGAGCCTGGCGTGCACGAGCGTCTCATGGCCGAGAAGCTCGACGTGCTCGACCTCGGCGGCCAGCGTGCCGTTCGCACCGGTTGCCGCGTCGCCACGATGCGGCGCGAGCGACAGCGCTTCGGGACGCACTCCGATCCATGCAAGCCGACCCGGCAGATCGCGACCGCCGCCGTCTTTCTGTGCGAGGCGCGTCGAGTGGTCGATGCGGATGTGCTCGCCCGTGCCGGTGACGGAAGCGACGCCGTCCGCTGCGGCGGCGCGCAGCAGATTCATCGGCGGATTGCCGATGAAGCCGGCGACGAACGCGTTGAGCGGACGGTCGTAGAGCTCGGCCGGCGGCGCAGCCTGCTGCAGCACGCCGCGGTCGAGCACGGCGACGCGGTGACCGAGCGTCATGGCTTCGACCTGATCGTGCGTCACGTAGATCATCGTCGTCTGCGTGCGCTGCTGCAGCTCGGCGATCTCGGCGCGAACTTCGCTTCGCAGCCTCGCATCGAGGTTCGAAAGCGGCTCGTCCAGCAGCGAAACGGCCGGCTCGCGAATGAGCGCGCGGCCCATTGCGACGCGCTGGCGCTGTCCGCCCGAAAGCTCTTTCGGCAGCCGCTCGAGCAGCGCATCGAGCCCGAGCATGCTGGAAATACCCGCGACCTTGCGGGTTCGCTCGGTGGCCGCATCACCGCGCACGCGCAGCGGAAACTCGAGGTTGCCGCGCACGGTCATGTGCGGGTAGAGCGCATAGTCCTGGAACACCATCGCGACGTTGCGCTCCGGCGGAGTCAGGTGAGAGACGTCGCGCCCGGCGATCGACACCGTTCCGGAATCGGCCGTCTCGAGACCGGCGATGATCCTGAGCAGCGTCGATTTGCCGCACCCCGACGGTCCCACCAGCACGACGAGCTCGCCGTCGGCGACCGAAAGCGTCACGTCGTCGAGCGCACGCACTCCCGGTACGAACTCACGAACGAGATGCTCGGCGCGAACTTCCGCCACGGCATCAGTTGAAGAAGCGTTCCTCGGCGAGAAGCGGAAGCGCGTCCTCTACCCACGGATCGTTCGCGAAGAGCGCAGGGATCTCGCCACCCGAGAGGTGGTTGGCAACCGAAAGAAACAGCATCAGCTGGTCGAGCGCGAGCTGATGGTAGGCAACCTGTCCGGTGGCCGGATCCACCGAATCGTAGAAACCGAACGGGCCGTACACGTCGTATCGTCGCGCCATTTCCATGAGGTTGTCGGCAGCATCGTCCGGAGTGACGGCCAGCGCCAGCGCGGCGGCGTGCGGAGTGACGACTGTCTCGTCGTATCCGTGGTTGCCGAGAGCCCGGACGCCGAACTCCCTGTAGCGGCCGGTGTCCGGCGAGATGCACGGCGACATGCCCCAGACCGGGAAGCCCAGGGCTTCGGTCGCATAGAGCTTCTGCAGCAGCGCGTGGGCATGGCCGTTCGGGCCGAGGCTGCGCGGAGCGTAGCGGGACTCGTCGACCACCAGGCGCGGCATCAGCGCTTCGAACATGCTCCCGCCCCACGACGGCACGTACTGATAGGACCGCCACCGGTAGGACTGCACCGTAACGTCTTCGCCGCGGCTGCCGCGGTACTCGAGCTTGTGCAGCACCGGACATTCGCCTTCCATGCAGCCCGGCTGCGAGGCCCGCCGCATCGCGTACCAGTGAGAGACCGGCGCATCGCCCTTGCCGATCGCGATCAGGCTTCCGAGCCGCGCTTCGGTGTAGAAGGTGCCGTACTCGTAGGCCGACAGCGTGCCGAGGTTGACGTAGTAGCCGTGCGACATCAGCCCGGTCGCGTCGTCGTAGAACCAGTGCAGGTCGATCGGCTCGAGGATCTCGTTGATCGGGCGCTCGAGATCCGGGAACCCCTGTCGCGCGATCATCAGGCCCGCGACGAGCCATGAGGTATCGACGAACGAAAGGAAGCTGCTGGTCGGCTCGAGGCTCGTCGTGTCGTAGTAGTTGAAGAAGTAGCCGTCGAAGCGTTTGAGCGTCGCGAGCGTGTCGAGGATGCGCGAGACGGCGGCGCGCGCTTCGCTGTCGGGCACCAGCCCGAGCCCGCGTGCCGCGGTGATCGACGCGATCTGCAGGCCGATGTTGGTGATGTTCGTGTAATCGCCGATCTTCAGTTTGAGCGGCGGAACGAGGTCGCCGACCACGGCGATGTTGTCGATGATCAGTCCGTTCTCGCGATCGGTCAGCGCATCGAGTCCCGTCCATGTGTCGCGCGCGACGCGCCACAGGAAGTCTTCGGTGTCACGGGGAAGCGTTTTGCGATCGACGAGCAGGCGATCCGGGAGGGCGTTCAGCCGGCGCGCAATCGCCAGGCGCGAAGCGGTAAAGCCGCCGTGCTCCGCTTCCCACTGCTGCTTTTTGGGCGCGACGACGGACGTCAGCAGCGACGGCGCGTTGACGACGAGTTTGTCGTGAGCTTCGGGCACCGGTGGCGCAGGCACGGTCGTCGTCGGAAGCGCGCTCGCCGGCTGTGCATCGCCTGCAGGCAAAGTCGCCGGCGGCTGCGCGGGTGCCGGCACAGTCGAAGACAGTTCGGCGGCCGGCGCAGTGGACGTAGGTGAAGCCTCGGCTGCCGGAGCAGTCGAAGACGGCGACGGCTCGGCGGGTACGGTTGCCGCAAGCTGTGCGGGAGCATTCGCAGCCAGCTCAGCCGGAGCATCTGCGGCAAGCTGCGCGGGAGCATTTGCAGCAAGATCAGCGGGAGCATCTGCCACAAGCTGTGCGGGAGCATTTGCAGCCAGCTCAACTCTTGTGTCTGCAGCAAGCTCAGCGGCAGCAGGGTGAACCGGTGCGTCGTCGGCGCCGATCGCAGCAGCCGCGAACATCAGTGTCGATGCAATGGTCAGTGCACCGCTGAGCGATGTTCTTCCGCGTCCCATTGTCGTCTTGCCGCCCGCTTCGCACGTCATCTACCGTCCGGTAGATCGTCGGTGCGCCGCGTGTTCCCCGCGACAGGAAAACCCCCACAGTCTTCGTGACACAGGGGCGCGCGTGCCGCAATGGACAATCCGCACGTGTTTCGTCGTGCCGCGGGCCGCGCTAAGAGCCTGTGGTGCCTGTATCCGGACTTCGTTCGCGCGTGATTGTCGAAGATTCACGGCGGATTGCGCTGTCGCTGCCGCTTGGCAACAAAATTGCCGCACTGCATCCTGATGACGGATTCGGTCTCGTCGAAGACCCGCGATCGACCTCGCGGGCGGCGATCATCGGCATGATGGTGCTGCGCCCTGCCGCACGCCGCTGGTCTCCTCGTCTCGACGCCGCGGGCTTCGCGCGCGACATGGGCGAAATCCACGACTGGTGTTTCGACGTCGCCGGAGTCGGAGGAAGCTGGCCGATCTCGGCGAGCAACCCGTTCGACGCGTACCGTCTCGCGCTGCAGTACGGAACCGTCGATGCGGTGATGGCCGGATCGTCGACGATCGTACGCGAGGGCATCGAGCATGACGCGCACCGCGCGCATCTCTGGCAGCCGTACACACCGCTTTCATGGCCTGTGCTGCGCGCGCAGCGCAGCACGCTCGAGCCCGCGATCGCGCGCATCCGCAGCCGCTGGCAGGAGCTCGGCGTGCTGTCGGCGAGGCGTTACCCTGCGCAGATCGCGATCACGCAGAGCGGACAGGCGTCGCGCTCGGACGTTGCGGGCGGTTCTGCCGGCGATGTTCTCGATGCGCGCATCTTCGATGCGCGCCATCCCGACGGATCGCCGGTCGAGGCCTATCTGCTGACGAGCGCTGCCGGCGCCGAGAGACTCCGGCAGCGTGCGATGAAGCGCGGGCGCAGCATCGATTCCATGCTGATCATCGCGTCGGCGCCGGATGATCCCGAACGCATCGATGTCGCGCGCGTTCCGGGACTGATTCGCTCCGCGCTCGACGCGCGGCTCGTCCAGCACGACGGCGGCGCGACGTCGCTCATGGCGTTCGTGGAAGCCGGCGCGGTCTGCCAGCTCAATTTTTCGCTGATGCGCCGCCGCAGCGTTCGCGACGTGCTCGCCGCGAGCGACCGGCTGGACACGACAAGAAGGGACGAGGTGCTCGACGAATGGCCGCGCGCGGCGCGACTGTTTCCGCCGCTGGGCGGGCCGCTGCCGGGAGCGCTCGGCCATGCGCTCGCCGAGGAAGGACCGGACGGCGAAGCGGTCGCCGTCACGCTCGACGTCCGCACGCAAGCGTAGCGCGTCAGCTCGCTTTCATCGACCACGCCGAGTCGTTGCGAATCGACCGCGCGAGGTCGGCGAGGCATTTTTCGAGCACGTGCGCGAGCTCGGGCTCGGTCGGCGCATTCGACGTGTGGACGGTCGCCGAGCACTTGTGCGTCTCGGCCTTTTTTCGTTTCACGCCCGGCGGCGGACCGACCTCGAGCGCGAGCTCGACCTCGGCGGTCGTGCGCCATCCGCCCATCCCGCCTGACGACGTGATCCAGAACTTTTCGAGCTCGCTGCCGACGAGGCGCCCGTCCTTGGCGGGCACGATCGTCTGCCCCGCGCCGCGCAGATCGTCGGTCAGCATCTCGGTGATGTAGTCGGTGGCGCGCCGTGCGAGACGAACCTCGCGGTTGCCGACAGCGCCGATCGCGTCGTCGTCCGAGCGGCCGTCGCTGGTCGTCGCGACGTGAAAGGCAGCCGGTGAGGAGACTCTTGGAAGCGACGTCTGCAACGTCGCCCATGACGGGAGCCGCACGACGATGCCCGATTTGCGCGAGCGGAACGAGAAATCGGCTGCGAGGTCGGTCGTCAGCGCATCGGAGATGCGCATCCAGGTCGCGGTCGAGAGGTTTCCGGGCGCGGCGATCGTGCGCTGATACGATACCGTCGAGACCGGCGTCGCGCCGCCGGGCGGGGTGTAGCGTGCCACGAGCTCGATGACCCGCAGCGGCGGTGACGCGTGGCTGAACGAGGACGATGCACCGCCGATGATGGCGTGAAGATCGACGGTTGCGCACGCGGCGCCCGATTTCGGGCAGGTCATCTTTGCGGCCGCGAAACTGTCGGACGCGGCTTCCGACAGAATCTGCGTCGCATCGCCGATCACAGCCAGATCGGCACGGACGCTGCCGGCCCGCATCTTGACCGGCGCGCCGAGAACGGGACCGGCCCCGCCGCCCGACAGATAAGCCTGTGTCGAGCACGACGAGAGCCACATGGCTGCAAGTGCCACGGCGATCGGCGAGGAAATGCCGATTCTGCGCGCGGCCGGGCTGCTGCGCACGGTGCGCACGATGGAAGTCCTGCGCATGCCTGGGTCTCCTTTTTGCACGGAGATTCGTTTTGAGCCCGCGCGCGGCGGCGTGCAAACTCGTCTCTGCAGAAACCCGATCGTCGTATGGGCGTGACCAGCCGCGAGGCCGCCACCGAGTCGCTGCGAGATCGTCGAAACGAGATAAAAGGAGAGCGAAGATGCCCGGTCAGCAGAAAACGATCTTCGACAGCATTCTGGCGGGCGAGATTCCGTGCCACCGCGTCTACGAGGACAATCACGTGCTCTCGTTCCTCGACGTCAATCCGGTCTCGCTCGGCCATACGCTGGTGATTCCGAAGGAACGCTGCGCATTTCTGCACGAGCTCAGCGACGAGGCGGCGGCGGCCGTCGGCCGCGTGCTTCCCCGTCTGTGCCGCGCGGTGCTCCACGCGAGCGGCGCCGCGGAATACAACGTCCTGCAGAACAATGGGGCCTCCGCGCACCAGGCGGTCTTCCACGTGCACTTCCACATCATTCCGCGCCTGGTCGATTCCGGACTCGGCGTCGGCTGGACGCCGCGCAAGCTGCAGCCGTCGATTGCCGAGGAGCTGCTCGGGAAGATGCGCGCGTACCTCGGCTAGGAGCGGGCGCTCCATTCGCGGGTCTGGGAAGACTCGGCTAGCGACAGCAACTCGATTGCCTACTCGCCGGTGCTGCCGGAATCCGTCCGTGCTGCCATCCGAACTAAAGCAGCGGCCGGATCGGCAGCCACTGCCAGAACCAGACCCGGCTGCGCTTGGCGATGGGCACGACCGAGTCCGGATCGTCGGTCGCGGCGTTCCAGCTGTTGCCCGGCGCCATGTCGTTCTCGATGGCCGCCTCCAGCCTGCGCGCGAGCGGCTCGTCGTAAATGACGACGGCCACTTCCGTGTTGAGATTCTCCGAGCGCGGATCGAGGTTGAAGGTGCCGATGCAGGCGATGCTCGAGTCCACGACCATCGTCTTCGCGTGGAGCCCGAACATGGTGTCGGGATTGTCCGCCGCGGGAAGATCCTGCACGAGCTCGCGGGCGCGCGCTTCGGTCTGCGTCTTCGCATCGGGACGGTACTCGAAAATGCGCAGCCCCATCGCGAGCAGCTCGGCGCGCTGGTTCCGGTAGCCGGCGAAGGCCTGCATGTTGTCGGTGGCCGCGAGCGAGTTCGTGTTGATGCGCACCTCGACGCCGCGGGCGATGGCCGCGCGGAACAGCTCGAGGGCGCGGTCGGACAGGATGAGGTAGGGCGACTGGATGACGACGCGTTCTTTCGCCGACGCGACGAGGGCGGCGAGCGCGGCCGTGCTCGTGCCGCCGCCCTCGAGGCCGCGCGCACCGTTGTTCTTCCCCGGCATGTCGCTGAGAAAATCGACGCGGCCCCAGGCGGCCTCGCGCGCCATGCGCGCAAAAGCCGACGGCGCCGACTCGATGGCTGCGCGCACGTCCGGGGCGAAGTTCTCCGGGAGCCGCGCGTAGTGGTGCAGCTCTTCGGTGACGCGGCGGATTTCGTCCTCGGTGAGCGGACCGGCGTCGTCGGTGGTGGAGTCGTGCAGGGACTCGACGTTCACGGCGAGAGGGCTGTTCCAGAAACGCTCGAAGCTAGCGTGCATGTCGCCGACGACTTTGCCGGCGACGAGCACGTCGCGGTCGCGGAAATTGTAGTCGTGGTGGTAATCGTAGTACTCGGCCGCCATGTTGCGCCCGCCGGTGATCGCGACCTTGCCGTCCACGATGCAGGTCTTGTCGTGCATGCGCTGGTTGAAGCCGCGCAGGTCGCTGGCGGCGTTCCAGAGGCGTCTTCCCGTTCCCACGCCTACGGTCGTATTTGGATTGTAGATGCGGATCTCGATCCGCGGGTGCGACGTGAGCGCGACGAGCTGCCTGAGCGGCGCATCGATGAGGAAGTCGTCCACCAGCACGCGTACCATCACTCCGCGCTCGGCGGCCCTGAGCAGCGCCTCGGCCGCCAGCGTCCCGATGTTGTCGGTGCTCCAGATGAAGTACTGGACATCGATCGACTCGACCGCGTTGTCCGTCAGCCACGCCCTCGAGATCAGCGCCTCTTCGCTCGAATCGAGCACGTACGCCCCGCTCTGCCCGGGATGCGCGGCGATCTCCGCATCCAGCATCGGCATTCTTTTCGCGTCCCTTACGGCGTGGAGGATCGACTCCCGCTCCGCCTCCTGCGCCTTCTCGGTCTCCGACTTTTTCGCCTCCCGGATCGCGTCGTCGATCCTCTGACCGTCGGTTTGGAAGACAGCGTACTGCTGAAGGAGGATAGGAGGCGCCGCCTCTTCTCCCAGAACCAATCGGGAGGTCGCCGGACAAACGTCGGCCCACGCGACGAGCGCAAGAAGCGCGATCGCAGCGTGAGCCGTCCGCCCCTGCCGTGCGGCGCCTACGGCCCGCACGCCGCCGACGTACCGCAATAGCTGATGATGGACGATTCGTGCCCGCAGCATGTATTGCCGTTGGCCGCGCTCATCGACGCGTCCGGGCACCTTGCCCCGGTCCAGTCGACGCCCGTCAGGTCGGCGCCACCGAAGCACGTGGTCAGAAGGTCGGTCGAAGACAGGTTGGCGCCGGCAAGATTGGCGTTCTTCAGCCACGCTCCGCGCAGGTCCATTCCACTAAGATTCGCGCCGGCAAGATTGGCGCCGCTGGCATCGATGTTCAGACCGACGATGTTGTTCGCGATGCACGCGAGGCTCGCCGGCAGCGTAAGAGGACAGTGGATGAGCCCGACGGCGCGCACCCCGTCAAACCCTTCCCAGACCGCATAGAACTGCGCATTGGTAAAGCTTACACCGGTCAGATCCATGCCGCTCAGGTCGATGCGCCGGAGATATGCATTGGAAAGATCGACTCCGACGAGCGAGGTGGTGCCGGTAAACTGCGTCTCAAGCAGATAAGAGCCCGAAAGGTCGGCGCCGGCGAGATCGACGTCATCAAAAATGGTGCTGATGAGACTGGCATTCTCGAGATCGACGCCGGAGAAGTCGGCGCCAGTCACTGTCCCCGAAAGCTCGAGACCCGGACCGAGCATGTAGTTGTTGCGGCAAACCCACGGAGACGGAAGCGCCGACGGGCAGGCCGCTGTCGGTGCATCGAGCCGGATCGGCGTCAGGTCCACTCCCGACAGATCCACGCCGGTAAGGTTCGCCCCGCCGAACGACGCGGCGAACACGCTGGCTCCGGTAAAGACCGCGCCAGTAAGGTCCGCATCCTTGAAGTACGCGTACTGCATGTCCGCGTTGGTGAAGTCCGCGCCGGTAAGAATCGCGCCTTTCAGATAGAAGTAAGGCAGCACCGCGCCACGGAAGTCTGAGTACGGCATGTAGGCGTAACGGAAATAAATCGGCGAAGAGGAATAGACAGGGTACGGATTGGTGAAGACGATCGATGCACCGCTCAGGTTCGTGCCTGCCATGTACCGGAAGACCTGGCTCGGCGGCCCCGGCTCCTCGCTGGGAAGCGGAAGCCCGTCGCTGACGACGCATTCTCCGCCCTCGACGACGTCTGCGAGAGCGTACAGGTACCGGTAGTAGCAGCGCTCGTCGGCGACCCCGCCGCCCGTCGCGTACTGCCAGCGCGAAAGAATGCTGTTGGCGGGACGATTGAGGCAGTGAACGTACCGTGCGACGGCGCGGTTCTGGCCCACCAGGCACGCGCGCTCGCCGGGCGTATCGACCGACGCGAGGCCCCGCTCGTCGAGCAGCGTGTCCTCGGCCTCCGTGACGAGCGACCATGCGGTCGCGATATCTCCGACGACCAGACAGTCGCCGGCGCCCTCGGCTTCGGTAAAGTCCCTCTCGAGTTTCGTCTGGCACCCCGTCAGATCGGCTGCACTGCCGCTTCGAATCTCCGCATTGCGGCGCTTGACGACGCAGTTGAACGCGTCGGCAACGGCCGCGGACTTGGCGACGACGCAGACGTCGTGCTTCTCCGCGTGGGCCGGCGCTGCGCCGGTAACGAACGCGACGGCGAGCAGTCGCGACAGGGTTCCCGTCAGCCGTTGAGTCATGGGGCCCTCCTCCAGCCGCACTATAGGTGACCGGAACGCGGGACAGAAGAGTGATCTTATGTCCTTGGTGGCCCCGAGGTTCCCGGCCAGTTCAGATGCCTTTGTGAAGCTTGAGGAGGTTGTCGTACTCCGCGAGTGCCCGCGCCGGATCCGGCTCGACGTGAATGCCGTGCACGCCGAGCTCGCGTGCGGCTTTGACGTTGCCTTCGAAGTCGTCGAGGAAAATCGCATGCTGGGGAGGAACGCCGCCGAGCATCTCGAGCGCCTTCTGGAAAATGCGCGGGTCGGGCTTGCGATAGCCCACCTCGCACGAGTCGACGACGAGGTCGAAGAGCTCGTCCACCGGAATCAGCGCGCGCCACGCATCGCGGAACTCCCGCACGTTGTTGGTGACGATCGCGCTCGCGATGCCTCGTTGGCGCAGAGCGCGCGCGCGTTCGAGAAAACTTTCGCGCGGACCGGTCGAACGTCCGAGCGCGGCGAGCACGCGGAAAAGATCCGCGTCGAAGCCGTGCTCACGACCGAGCTCGAGAATCTGCTCGCGAGCGTCGACGAGCCCCATCTCGCCGCGCTCGAGGCGGTGCCACGGATGATCCGAATCGCGATCGTACGGGCCGAAGACCGTGTGCAGCATCACGGCCGGGTCGACGCCGATCGTGCCGGCGAAATTCTTCGCTGCTTCGAACGGCGATTCGGTGAAGACGCCGCCGAAATCGAAAAGCACGGCATCGATGCGCGGCGGAAGGCTCGTTGTCATTCAGGTATTCATCCCGCCGTCGACGACGAGCGTCGATCCGGTCGTGTAGCTGGACGCGTCGCTTACGAGATAGAGGACGCTGCCGACGATCTCTTCGGGTGACGCGATGCGCTTCATCGACGTCGCGTCGATCATCATCCGGTGAAAGTCGGTTCCTTCGACCGCGCGCACCATGTCGGTAGCGACGGGCCCGGGCGCAAGAGCATTCACGCGTACGCCGAGCGGAGCCCACTCCTGGGCCATCACGCGCGTCAGAGCCTGGAGCGCGGACTTGCTCGAGCAGTACAGACCGATGGTTGCACCGGGACGCAGCGCGCCGACGGAAATCACGTTGAGGATCGCTCCGCCGCCGTGATCCGCCATCCAGGCTGCGGCGAGGCATGCGAGGTGAAGAGGGCCTCGCACGTTGATCGCATAGACCTTGTCGAACAGCTCCGGCGTGCCGGCGATCAGCGGGCGCGCCGCCGGGCTGGTGGCCGCGTTGTTCACGACGATGTCGATGCGCCCGAGCTCGGCGAGCGTTCGCGAAACCACGGTTTCGATCTCGTCGCTGCGCCCCATGTGACACGACAGCGGCAATGCGCGGCGGCCGAGTCCGCGAATCTCGCGAGCCGCATCTTCGCAGCTATCGAGCTTGCGCCCGCAGACCGTAACGTCGGCGCCCGCCTTGGCGAGGCCGAGCGCGATCGCGCGTCCGAGGCCGCGTCCACCGCCGGTTACAATCGCGACCTTGCCCGACAGGTCGAGTGCTTGTGATGCCATCTTTCTTTCCTGCAGGCCCAGGGAAATCCCGGACATCGCGCGAGAGTAGGTTCGCCGCGATGCGGAGGCCATCCCGCGGCGTTCCGCCGCGTGCGGTGCGGCGAGCTTCGAAGTGAACGAGGAGCGCCGCCCGCCGGCATCCTCTGCAAAAAAAATATCGCCGCGTCGCTTCGGCATGTCGCCGCAGGCACCGGCTCAGGATGCAGGGCGTCATTTGACGCCTGACTCGACCGAGCATCTCGCGCGCCCGTCGCACGACCAGCGCTGCACGCCCGGCGACATCCTCTAGTAACCTTGGCGCGCGGGTCGAACGGCGCCCTAACGATCGTTCGTTTCCTCAAGCCGCGGTGACGCTTATCGCATCGTGATAAGTAGAGCTATCCACTTTGTCGCAAGGTTATCGCGGTCCCGGGAGGTCCGGCGCCTTCCAATGGACGTGCGGTGGCAGTTCGTAGCCGATCCAGAACACACAGCCGTACGCAACGTTTGCCGACCGGCGCGCATGTGCTCATCGGAACCGCAGCGGTCAACCTGCCGCGAACGCTGCACGGATTCGGCGGGTTGTGGCCTTGACCCAACTCGAACACGCAACGTACAACGAATCAGCCTCGCTGCCTTTTTCGCGTTCTCTCCCGCTCCAACCCGCCGTTCGCATGGCACGGTCGGGGCGGATCCACTTTTACAAAGGCTGCCGGGGTCGGGAGGAGGAATCATGAGAGTTTCCGGCTTCGGCCTTGCGGCCGTCGTGTTTGCTGCCTGTGGGGTTGCGTACGTCACTCCTGCGGGCGCCTCGCTCTCGGACACCGAGAAGAAGTGCTCTGCAACGCTCGCCAAGAGTTATGCCAAGCTCCAGAACTCGATCCTGAAGACCAAGGCCGCATGTCATGCCGACGACATTTCGGGAGAAGTTCCCAATCCCACCGCGTGCGCCACGCTGTCGCAGGACGGCATCGACGCGATCAACAAGGCGCGGGCCAAGTTCTCCAAGTCGGTCACCAAGGCGTGCAGCAGCGAGTGCACGTCGGATGTCGCCTGCGTGACCAGCCTCAATTGTCCGGCGCAGCACCTGGCGTCACCGCCGAACAGCGGCAACGCAGAGGCCTGCGATGGCTTCGACCTGTCCGACCTCGACTGGCCGGGTCCGTACTGCGAGTCCATCCTCGGACACACGATGACCCACATGACGGACCTGGCAGACTGCATGCTGGCGCTCGTCGATCTTACGGCCGAGCCGATCCACGAGGCCATCTACGCCGACCTCGATGAATCCTCGGGACTCACCGAACATGCCGCCGAGTGCGTGGCTGCAATCGACAAGTCCGTGCAGAAAACGCTGTTGAAAGCGTACACCGCTACGGCCAAGTGCCGTGACCTTCGGCGGCTGAGCGATCCCGAGACAGCCTGGTCGTGCGCGCTCGACGATACCGAGGAGACGATTCCGGCCATCCAGAAAGTCATCGACAAGCTCAGCGACACGATTGCCAAGTCGTGCACGAACGCCGACATCGCTTCGCTCGACGGCCTTTGCGCTGCCTCCGGCGCCACTCCGACGACGGTCGAGGATGCGCAGAATTGCCTCGAGGCGATGGTCCGCGAGGTCGCGACTGCCGAGCATGACAAGAACCACCACGTGTACTCTGTCATCGGCATGCTCAACGCGACGCACCCGGCTTCGGCCGCGCCGTATTGCGGAGACGGAATCGTTACCGCGACGCGCGAAGAGCACACCGGCGTCGGCGAGGAATGCGATGGCGATGCGGATGCCGCATGCGGAGCCGGTTCGTGCTTCCCGCCCGGCGACCTGTTCGAGTGCACGTGCGACAACAAGGTGCGCGAGCGCTTCATCGTCGACGGCGATGCCGCGCACACGGACAGCGATGCGGGCTGGAAAGGCTCGTCCCACGATGCCACGCACAACGACGGCTTCGGATACCTGACCGAGCTCACCGGCTGCGACTGCAGCCAGTTCACGCAGGCCACCTGCACAGGCTCGACCGCACAGTCGGTCTGCAACGTCTACGGCAACATGGCGCCTCGCTGCAGCGACGATCTGAGCGGAACCGAAACCTGTGACGAGCGCGGAGACGGCGACGACGAGCCCGAGAACAGCGACTGCTTCAAGTGCGACACCAACAGCCTGAACCCCGGGACGTTCTGCGGAAACGGCATCAACACCAACCCGACCAACCAGAACGCGTGCCAGTCGCAGTGTTTCGACGACTTGACCGGCAATCCGCTCATGCCCGCCGTGCCGTGCCTGCGCCAGACCGATTGCGAAAAAGGCCAGAGCTGCCTCGGCCGCTGCGACGACACGATCACCTGCAACAAGATGACCGAAGGGTCGCCGCTGCCGCAGGTATCGGCGGAAATCGGCGTCTGCATCATGCTCGAGTACAAGACCGACATCACCGGGACCAAGGACATCGTCTCCGGTGAGACCGCGCTCAACTACGCGACGCGCTCACTGATCCGCTACGGCAACACCAACACCGTGCCGTGTCCGGTCTGCGCAGGCCTGTGCGTCGGTGGGGACGATGCCGGCGACTACTGCCACGGCCGCTGCAACGTGAGCGATGCGCCTTGCCTGGTCGCCGAAGACTGCACCGGTGGCGGCGACACCGCATGCCTCGAGACCGATGACGAATGCGCGGGCGGATACTGCTCGCTCGAGCTGCGCTGCTGGAACGGCTCGAACGCCGGCGGCCTCTGCCGGCTCGACTACGAATCGCCGCTCGGACCGGTGTCGCACGACTGCCTGCCGAACGGCGGCAACGTTTCGGGCGCGGGCGTGCAACAGAATTTCGGAACGGTCACGACCGGCGCGGTCCAGCATCCGGCTGGCGCGCCTTGCACCAACACGACATGGCGCAACTACGACTGCCCGTGTCCTGCGGATGAGGACGACGGACCTTGCTCGTCGGGCCAGTGCCAGGGCAAACCGAGCAGCGTCTGCTCGGACAACACGGACTGCGTGATCGTCGGGGTGCCGACGCAGCCCAACGGCTGCGCGGCCGCCTGCAGTGGCGGCGTAAACGCCGGCAAAGGCTGCGTCACGCTCAACGGCGGTTTCGGCTCGTACTCGACGTGCGTTCTCGGAACCGACGCAGGCCTGCCGTGCGACGACAACGCGGATTGCGAAGGCGGCAGCTGCACGGGCAATCCGAAGCAGTGCACGGCCGGCACGGTCGCCCTCGGAACGGGGTGCAACCTGAATTCGGATTGCGGCATCGGCGGCGTCTGCGCAGACGCCTGTCCGGGCGGTTTCTGTGTGCCGCTGTGCATGCCGGAAGGAAAATGCACCGGCGGCGGCCGCGACGGAGATCCGTGCGCGACGACCGAGCATTGCAAGGAATGCACGGCGGGCAACGCGAGCCTGATCGGCGAGCCGTGCACGTCGAACTCGGAGTGCAACACGTCGTTCGGAAGCGGCGACGGCGTCTGTCAGCCGGCGCCCGGTGTCACGTGCGACGTCGCCGACAACGAGGACGGACTGTGCGCCGCCGGCCCGGTCAAGTACCGCTGCACGGGTGAAGGCCATACGACCGAGCCCTGCTCGCTCGAGTATGGAACGTGCTCGCCGACGGCGATCTGCATCGCTGGCACGACCCATCAGGGCGCGACATGTCCGAACGACGCATTCTGCGGGACAGGCGGTGTCTGTTCGCGCCGTTGCACGATGGGCAGTCCGGACAAGCGCAACCTCGCGTGTTCCGCCGACAGCGAGTGCATCGATACGGCGAACGTGCCGGTTTCGAAAAACTGCGAGGATGGTGCGGACGCGCTCCCGGGTACGGCCGACGACATCGTCGGTGCCGGAGTGTGCGAGCCTCGCCCGCAGGACTGCTTCTACAACAACGGTTACGCGCAAGGCGGTGGAACGGCCGACAACCCGCAGCTGGTGGCGGCGTTCTGCGCTCCGCCGAATGCGAGCTCCTCCACGATCAACGATGCGTCCGGCTTCGGAGGCCCGTCGAGGATCCGTCGCACCGGCGCGTCGACCGTAAACGTTCCGAACACACCCTGACGAATGCGCCCGCCGGCCGGAATTTCTCCGGCCGGCGGGCTCCCGATCCGCCTCACCGAGGCAGCTGCGGCGGCCGGAACTTGCTTCCGGCCGCCGCGCTGCGTTTGCTCGCCTTCAACGGACTGCTGAGCTTCGTCCGCAGGAGGAAATCATGGCCAGAAGATTCGAAGGCAAGACCGTCATCGTCACCGGTGCATCGAGCGGGATCGGCGAATCGGCCGCACGCCAGTTCGCCGCCGAGGGAGCCAGCGTGGTGCTGGCGGCACGCAGCGCGGCGACGCTCGAGCATCTCGCTTCGGAGATCGCCGCCGAAGGCGGCGTGGCGATGGCCGTGCCGACCGACGTGTCCGACAGCTCGGCGTGCGCGCTGCTGCTCGAAGCCGCGCAGGCAAAGTTCGGCGCGATCCACGTGCTCGTCAACAACGCCGGATACAACTTTCGCGGGCCGGTCGAGGAAGCGCCGAGCGCCGAGCTCGCAAAGATCATCGACGTCAATCTTCGCGCGCCGGTGGTGCTGTCGCGGCTCGCGCTTCCGTATCTTCGACGATCGGGCAAGGCCGCCATCGTCAACGTCGCGTCGATCGCCGGCCGCATTCCGCTTCCGTACGAGGCCACGTACTCCGCAACCAAGTTCGGCCTGCGCGCGTTCACGTTCGCGCTCGCCGAGGAGCTCGAATCGACCGGCATCACCGTGTCGGCGGTCTCGCCCGGTCCGGTCGAAACCGGTTTCCTTCTGCACGATGTCGAGGAAGTTCCGGACATCGTTTTCTCGCAGCCGATGAGCTCGGCTGCCGAAGTCGCGGCGCTCGTGCTCGACTGCGCGCACGACGGCGCGCTCGAACGCGTGTGTCCGCAGATATCCGGTTATCTGGCGACCGCCGGATATCTCGTCCCGCAGCTGCCGCGGCTGCTGAGGCCGCTGCTCCAGTACCAGGGCCGTGCAGCCAAGGAGAAATATCTGGGCAAGCTGCGCGCCAAGGCCGGGCGCTGAGGACACACGCAATGGCGCGCGCAATTCGCATTCACGAGCACGGCGGCCCCGAAGTGCTTCGCTTCGAGGAGTCCGACCCCGGCAGCCCGATGCCGGGATGGGTGCGCATCCGCCATCGTGCGGTCGGGCTCAACTACATCGATACGTATCACCGCAGCGGGCTCTATCCGCTGGCGCTTCCATCGGGCCTCGGCCTCGAAGCTGCCGGTGTCGTCGAAGAGGTCGGACAGGACGTCACGCGCTGGAAAATCGGCGATCGCGTCGCTTATGGAACCGGACCGCTCGGCGCGTATGCGGAGGTCGCCAACGTTCCGGCGGATCGCGCGGTCGCGATCCCGGATGCGGTCAGCGACGAAGCGGCCGCTGCGCTGATGCTGAAGGGCCTGACCGCGTGGTTCCTGCTGCGCCGCACGTACCGCGTAAAGGCGGGCGACACGATCCTGTTCCACGCGGCCGCCGGCGGCGTCGGCACTCTGGCGTGCCAGTGGGCGAATCATCTCGGTGCGACGGTGATCGGAACCGCCGGAAGCGAGGCCAAGGCGAAGAGCGCGCGCGAGCACGGCTGCGCGCACGTGATCGATTACTCCACCGAAAATTTTACCCGTCGCGTACAGGAGATCACGAAGGGCGAGGGCGTACCGGTCGTCTATGACGGCGTCGGCAAGGCGACGTTCGACGGCTCGATCGATTGTCTTCGCCCGCTCGGCCTGATGGTGAGCTTCGGCAATGCTTCGGGTCCGCCGCCGCCGGTCAACCTCGCCACGCTTTCGCAGGCCGGTTCGCTGTTCATCACGCGTCCGACGCTGATGCATTACACCCGTGATCCGGGCGAGCTTGCGGCCGGAGCCGCCGAGCTTTTCGAGCTCGTCGGCAAAGGCGTCATCAAGGTCGAAGTGAACCAGCGCTATCCGCTGTCCGAAGCCGCCGCCGCACATCGCGACCTCGAAGCCCGGAAAACCACGGGCGCAACGGTGCTGCTGCCCTGACGGAGCCGCGGCAGGCCGGCGGTTGCGCGGCACGCAACTGCGCTTGCAGCGAATTCGATTGTGATGCGGCGCCAGCTCTGGGCAACTGGAGCCATGCCACAGACCATTCCTGCTGCCAGTTACCTGCGATCTCCGACCGCATGGTTGGCCGCTCTCGTGAGCATTGCCATCCTTCTGCTCGGAGCGCGCGCCATTCTCGATCCTGTATCGGCGTCCGCAAGCTTTGGGCTGCCAATGCACACCGATACCGAGACGACCTTCGTCCGCGTCTACGGGGCGAGGAATGCCTTTCTCGGCGCGTTATCCATTGGCTTCATCACGCAACGGATGATCAAGCCCCTTGCGCTGCTGTTCATGCTGGCAACCACGCTGCCGCTCCTGGATGCGTTTGTCATCGTGTCGAGGATCGGACCGAGCCATGAGCTCGTCCGGCATGCTGCCATTTTCGTATTGCTCGTTGTCACCAGTCTCTCGCTATGGCGGCTCAGTCGAGAGGTGTGATCCGGAGCCGCTCCCCGTCGCAAGAAAGCTGGCGTTGGCTTCGCGCAACTGTCACATCGCCTGTCTGCGATCACGATCCGAACCGGGATGAGTCAGACAGGGAGTGATGTATGGCGATTCGTAGTTTTGCAGTTGTCGCGACCGCGCTGTGGCTGACGACGGCCAGTCCGGCCCAGGCGTACCTTTGCGGCGATCTCAATGGGAACAAGGCCATTCTGGCCGGCGACGCGCTCATCGCGCTCCAGCTGAGCGTAGGGCTGACGGTCCCGACGAACTGCGGCTCGCAGCACGGGGTTTTCACCACCGGGCAGGACACGTGCTACGACGACGCGGGCGACCCGATAAGCTGCGAAGGCACCGGCCAGGACGGCGAGTTTCAGAAAGGCGCGTCGCGCGCATTCATCGACAACGGGGACGGCACCGTCACCGACCGCAACACCGGTCTTCAGTGGGAGCAGTCCGACGACGGCGGCGGCATCCACGATCAGGAAAACAAGGTCAACTGGCTCGGCGCGTTCCTCAAGATCGCCCAGCTCAACGTCACGATGTTCGCCGGTCACTCGGACTGGCGTGTGCCGAACATCTTCGAACTGATGAGCCTCGGCGATTTCGGCCAGCACGATCCCGGCTACCCCGTCCCTTATTTCCAGCACGACTGCGCGCCGGGCTGCGCGATCCCGAATTGTGCATGTATTCCGTCGCCGCAGTACGAGTGGTCCTCCACGTCGTACGCGCCCGGACCGTCGAATGCATGGGCGCTGCAGGTACGATTCGGCGATCCGATCTTGCAGGCGAAGTCTCTCGCGAACTACACGGCGCGCGCCGTTCGCGGCGGCTATTCGACCGCCGACGTCGAGAACAACCCCGCATTCGCCAATAGTTGCGCCGACGTGAACGCGAGCGACAGCATCACCGCTCCCGACGCGCTCGCGATCCTGCGCAAATCGGTAGGACAGCAGGTCAGCCTGACCTGTCTTACGCGCACCGCGCCGCTCGTCACCGGCCAGACCGAATGCTACGGCGATACGGGCCTGACGATCCCTTGCATCGGCACTGGTCAGGACGGTGAGCTCCAGCGCGGAGTCTCGCGATCGTTCGCGAATTTCCAGGACGGCACGATCGGAGACGAAACGACGGGCCTCGTCTGGGAGGTCCTGGCCGACGACGGATCGGTTCACGATCGCGACGACACGTTCAACTTTAGCGGGGCGCAGGACCACGTCGATGCGCTCAACGAGTCGACCTTTGCAGGCGTTACGAACTGGCGCCGGCCGAATTTTAACGAGCTCGCGTCGCTGTTTCATTTCGGCAGCGCAACGTCCGGTGTGTATGACGCGTTCTTCAACGCCGACTGCGAGAACGGGTGTTCGAATACCCAGTGCAGCTGCGCGCCGGCCTCGGGTCAGCTGTGGTCGTCGACGACCTTCCTCGGCAACCGGGAATTTGCACTTCGTACCGACATCACCAAAGCAGCCAACTACGCGATCAAGGCCGACACGATCGGTGTGCGCGCGGTCACGGGCGGGAACTGAGCTCGCCCGGCGGGAACTCGGCGGCGCTCCGTAGTCAGTGCGATTCTGGTCGGTTGACCTCGGCGCGTGCGCGCGAGGCACCCACGACGGGGATCTCGTCGTCGCGTAGCGGCTCGCGTTTTCGGCGTCGCGCGAGCGCCTTGTCGATCCAGGGCGCAAGCTCCTGCATCTTGCGCGCCTGGCGCGCGCCGGACTCGCTGCGGAACTCGTCGAGCACTTCGCCGGCGAACAGTTCGAGCGACTCGCAGATCATCTCATGACGGTTGTGACCGGCCTGCTGCAGGAAGATCACCTGGTCGACGCCCGCGTCTTCGAATTCGTGAAGGTGCGCGCGCATGTCGTCGGGCGTGCCGATTCCTGCGCCGCGATAGGCGGGATCTGCAGCGGACGCGACGAGGTCGTCCGTGCGGGTGCCACGCATCTCCCGAAACGATTCCCAGAGCCGCGAGCGTCCTGGCAGCGCGTCCTGCGCAACCAGCGCGTTGATCGCGTAGAAGAAGAAATCGAACCCTTCCTGTCCGCGCCGGATCGCTTCCGCGCGATCGTGGTGCACCGAGAAAGCCGAGACCATCGCAAGGTTGGCGTTGACGCTGTGCCCGATCGGCACGCACTCATCGCTGCGGATGATGTCGTAGTAGAGCTTGCTCCACGTGCGCGCCTCGTCGGGATCGACGAAAGCGAATGCGAGCGCGCCGACGCCGTTCTTCGCAGCGACTCGAATCGTGTCGCGGTTCGTGCAGGCCATCCACATCGGAGGATGCGGTTTCTGCAGCGGCTTGGGCAGAACGTTGCGGCAAGGCATCGAGAACGAGACGCCTTCGAAGCCGGGGTACGGCTCCATGACCATCATGTCGGCAATCTCGGCTGCGGCTTCGAGCGCGAGCGCGCGCTTTTCCTTCGCCGGGATCTTGAAGCCCCCGAGCTCGAGCCGCGTTGCGCCTTCGCCGATTCCGAACTCGACGCGGCCGTTGGAGACCAGGTCGAGCATCCCGAGGCCTTCTGCGGTGCGCGCGGGATGGTTGTAGTTCGGGATCACCTGGCGGATGCCGTGACCGAGACGGATGTTCTTCGTGCGCGCCGCCGCCGCCGCAAGGAAGACTTCGGGAGACGAACAGTGCGAGTACTCGTCGAGGAAATGATGCTCGACGCACCACGCGTAGTCGTAGCCGAGCCGGTCGGCCAGCTCGACCTGCGCAAGCGCCTCGTGCACGAGTCGGTGCTCGCTCGTGGCGTCCCAGGGTTTCGGTAGCTGAAGCTCGTAGAACACGCCGAATCGCATGTCGGCGTCTGTAGCATCGCCCGGCGCGGCGACCAAAGCGGGGGCACGATCGGTCGAAGCGTTCTTCCAGCGGACGCGCCGGCATGATGACAACCCGCGGCAAGCCTGCTAGACGGGGCTCATGTCGCGCCGCCGGATCCGCCAGGCCTTCGTCCGATCGGTTGCGCTTTTCTATCTGCTCGTTGCATGCGGCCCGAGTGCGGCTGCCGTGTTCTGCATTGGCAACGACGGTCACCTCGCGATCGAGTCATCGCTCGATGTATGCTGCCCGCCGGTACACTCCGATTCGGCCGAGCTGCGCGCTTTCGACGACTGCCGCGGCTGCACGGACACTCCCGTTGCGCTGAAGGCTGCTCTCCAGAAGAAGAGCGACCGCGGAGATGCCGCGTCGCCTGCGCGCTGCATCATCGCGGCCGCGAATCCCGTTGCCGGCGCAAACGTGATCCGCTTGTCGACGCTTCTTCGCGATTCGATCGCGAGAGATCTCAGCAGCACCGCGTCCCGCCGTTCGATTGTTCTCCTGATCTGAGACCGTCCGCTTCCATCCGTAATCCGATTCGACCTCGGCAGCCTCGCGGCTCGTTCAACTGAACGGCAGCCTCGCGGCTGTTCTTCTGATCGGCAGGCTCGCGGCTGATCATTCGATCGGCAGCCTCGCGGCTGTTCATCTGATCGGCAGCCTCGCGGCTGCCTCATTGTGGGACCCGGCAGCTGCGATGCCGATCCGGGAGCTGACGCATGATTTTCCGTGTCCTTCTTTCGACCATGCTGTTGTTCGAGCTGGCGTGCGTGACAGCGATTGCGGGCGGTATGCCGTCACACGGCAAACCGACCGGCACGATTTCACTCGACGACGCCTATGCGGCAGCGCTTCGCCAGAGCCCGGAGCTTGCGGCGGCATCCGACGAGATCCGTGCGCGCGAAGCACTTGCCGGCCAGGCCGCGCGCCGTCCGAACCCCGTCGTTCAGACCGAGGTCGAAAACATCGGCGTCTCCGGGGATCGCAGCGGCTTCGACGATACCGAGACCACGCTGCTGCTGTCGCAGCTGATCGAGCTCGGAGGGAAAAGATCGAAGCGCGCGCGCGTCGCCGAGATCGGTCGCGATCTTGCGCGCTGGGACTTCGAGGCGAAGCGGCTCGACGTACTGTCGCGCGTGCGCCGCGCATTCATCACGGTGCTTGCCGCGCAGGCGCGGATCGATCTCGTGCGCGAGCGCCGGCGTGTCGCGACCGAGGAGGTCAACGCCGCGACTCGCAGCGTATCGGCCGGCGCCAGCTCGCCATTCGAGCTTTCGCGTGCGCGGCTCACTCTCGAACGGGCGGGGCTCGAGCTTGCGCAATCCGAGTCGGAGCTTCGTGCGGCGCGCGACTCGCTTGCTGCCACGTGGCGCGGCGAGGCCGCAGCCTTCACGAGAGCGACCGGCAAACTCGAAGACCTGCCGCGCCTGCCGGCCGAGAACGAGCTCGCACGACTGGTCCCGTCATCGCCGGACGTAGCCCGCTGGACCAGCGAACGGGAAGAACGCCGCGCGACGCTCGGGCTCGAAGAGGCCGGCAGCGTTCCCGACGTGACGGCGGGAATCGGCGCGCGGCATTTCAGCGACAATTCCGATAACGCACTGGTCTTCGAGGTGAGCGTTCCGCTGCCGCTGTTCGACAGGAACCGCGATTCGGTTGCAGCAGCGCGCGCGCGGCTTTCGAAAGCCGAACACGAGGCCGCGGCCGCATCGGCCGGGGCGCTCGCAGCGATCCACGAGGCGTACCGGCGATGCACGGCCGCGCGCGAGAACGCCGAACGTCTGGCGGGCTCCACGCTTCCGGCCGCGCGCGCGGCTCGCGAGAACGCGCGCTCGGCGTTCCGGCAGGGTGCGGTTCGCAGGATCGACGTGCTCGAAGCTGAGCGCACGGTCTTCGAGCTCGAGACCGAATATGTCGGTGTTCTCGAAGCGGCGCATCTGGCTGCGGCCGACGTCGAGCGGCTCGCGGCGATCGAGCTCGCGCACGCCGACGCTGCGGGTGTGCGATGAGACGCCATCGCGTTGCTGCGACTGCGACCAGCAGCCGCCGGATTGCTGCAGCGATCGGCGCGTTCTCGAGCCTTCTTGCGATTGCCGTTGCGTCTCTTCCTCCGGTCGCGTTCGCGGACGAGCCCGCCGAAGACGAGCACCACGCCGGCCAGCACGTATTCACCGTCGAGGAATTCATTCACTCGGGTGTCACCATCGTTTCCGCAGGCCCGGGAATCGTGGACGTCGCGGTCGAGCTTCCGGCCGAGGTGCGGCCGAACGGGGACCGGCTTGCGCATATCGCGCCGCGCTTTTCCGGCCTGGTTCGTGAAGTGCGCAAGTCCGTAGGCGACGACGTCAAGGCGGGCGAGGTGCTGGCCGTCGTCGAAAGCGACAATCTCTCGCCGTTCGAGCTTCGCGCAGCGTTCGCGGGGACGGTCATCGACCGGCACATCGTTGCGGGAGAGACCGCATCGCCCGACAAGCCGGCCTACATCATTGCCGATCTGTCCACGGTGTGGGTGCTCATCAGCGCTTATCCGCAGGTGCTCGATCTCGTCCGTGTCGGGCGGCCGGTACGGATCGCGGCGAGCCGCGGCGGACCGGAGATCGAATCGCGCGTCTCGTACGTCTCGCCGATCGTCGAAGAAGAAACGCGCATGGTGACGGCACGGGTCGTCGTCGCGAATCCGAACGGAGAATGGCGTCCGGGCCTGTTCGTGACGGCGACGATCGAAAATCCCGTCGATGCGGCGATCGTGGTGCCTCGTCGCGCCGTGCAGACCGTCGCAGGAAAGCCGGCCGTGTTCGTCGTCGCCGGCGAGCGCTTCGAGGTGCGTACGGTCGAGCTCGGCAGCAGCGGGCGGTCCACGGTCGAAGTCCGATCGGGTCTTGCCGCCGGCGACCGCGTCGCGAGCGAGCGTTCGTTCCTCGTCAAGGCGGAGCTTCTCAAAACGGAAGGCGGTCATGAGGACTGAAGGCGGCTCCGATGCTTGAGCGCGTGCTCGCCTTTTCGATCACGCATCGCGTGTTCGTCGTGACGATGACGCTTGCGGCCGCGATGGTCGGAGCGTGGTCGCTGCTGCGTCTGCCGATCGATGCGGTGCCCGACATCACCAACCGCCAGGTGCAGGTCAACGCCGTCGCCCCGGCGCTGTCGCCTGTGGAAGTGGAAAAACAGGTCGCCTATCCGCTCGAGACGGCGATGGCCGGCGTTCCCGGTCTCGTCCAGACGCGCTCGTTCTCGCGAAACGGGTTCGCGCAGGTCACCGCCGTCTTCGACGACGGCGTCGATCTGTACTTTGCCCGCCAGCAGGTCAGCGAGCGTCTCGCGGCGGCGAGGGACGCACTGCCGCCGGGCGTCGAGCCATTGATGGGGCCGATCACCACCGGTCTCGGCGAGATCTACATGTGGACGGTCAAGTTCGATCATCCTCGCGGCGAGGGAGCCGAGCATGCCCACGGCGGTCCGGGCTGGCGCGCCGACGGTTCCTATCTCACGCCGGAAGGCGAGCGGCTGGTGAGCGAAACCGAGCTGCTCGCGTATCTCCGCACCGTGCAGGACTGGCTCATCCGTCCCCAGCTCAAGAACGTTCGCGGAGTCGCCGGAATCGATTCGATCGGCGGCTACGTCAAGCAGTACCACGTCGAGCCGGACCTGCAGCGCATGACCGCGCACGGACTGACGTTCGAAGACGTCATCGAGCGCATCGAGAAGAACAATCGCAGCTCCGGCGCCGGCTACATCGAGCACAACGGCGAGTCCGTCACGGTGCGCACTGCCGGGCAGCTGACGACCGTTGCCGACCTCGAGCAGATCCCGCTCGTGGTCAGCCGCGGTGCTCCCGTGCGGCTGAAGGAAGTCGCCAGCGTACGGATCGGCAAGGAGCTGCGCACGGGTACCGCCACCGAAAATGGCGAAGAGGTCGTGCTCGGCACCGCGCTGATGCTGGTCGGTGCGAACAGCCGCACGGTCGCAGCGGCTGTCGATCGCCGCATCGGCGAGATCAACCGCACGCTTCCTCCCGACATCCATGCGACGACTGTCCTCGACCGCACGTCACTGGTCGATGCGACGATCGGCACGGTTGCGAGAAACCTGTTCGAAGGCGCGCTTCTGGTCATCGTGATCCTGCTGCTGACGCTCGGGAATTTTCGCGCTGCCTGCATCACGGCGGCCGCCATCCCGCTGTCGATGCTGCTGACGTCGGTCGCGATGGTCGAAGGCAGGATCAGCGGCAACCTCATGAGCCTCGGTGCGATCGATTTCGGGCTGATCGTCGACGGTGCCGTCATCATCGTGGAGAACGCGCTGCGGCGTCTCGGCGAACGCCAGCAGGTGCTCGGCCGTCCGCTCGATCGCGAAGAGCGGCTTCCTCTCGTGCTGGCGGCGAGCAAAGAGGTTCTTACTGCCGCTGCGTTCGGCGCGGCCATCATCGTGACGGTCTACGTTCCGGTGCTGGCGCTGACCGGGATCGAAGGAAAGATGTTCCGGCCGATGGCGCTCACCGTCATCTGCGCGCTGCTGTCGGCGTTCGTGCTGTCGATGACGTTCGTGCCGGCCATGGTTGCCCTCGTGATCACCGGGCGCGTGCGCGAATCCGAGAGCCGCGTGGTTGCGCTCGCCAAGCGGGCCTACGAGCCCGCGCTTCGCGTGGCGCTGCGGGCGCGCGGCGCCGTCGTGGCATCTGCAGTCCTTCTGTTCGGCGTCTGTCTCGTGCTGTTCCGCGGGCTCGGCCAGGAGTTCGCGCCGACGCTCGCGGAGCTCGACGTGGTGATCCAGGCCTTTCGCATTCCGGGCACCAGTCTCAGCGAAGCCACGATCATGCAGCGCGACATCGAACGGCGCCTCGAAACGCTGCCCGAGGTCGCATTCGTCTTCTCACGCACCGGAACCGCCGAAATGGCATCGGATCCGATGCCGCCGTACCTGTCGGATACCTTCGTCGTGCTGAAACCCCGAAACGAGTGGCCAAGGCCCGGCGATACGAAGGAAGACGTGCGCGCGCGCATGGAAGAAGCAGTGGGCGAGCTTCCGGGCAGCGGATACGAATTCACGCAGCCGATCGAGATGCGCTTCAACGAATTGCTGGCGGGAGTGCGAGGCGATCTCGCGGTCAAGGTGTTCGGCGACGAGTTTGCGAGCCTCCAGCCGGTCGCCGCAAAAATCGCCGGCGTGCTGGATTCGATCGACGGGGCTGCGGAAGTGCGCGTCGAACAGGTCGAAGGTGCTCCGGCAGCGAGCGTCGTCGTGAACCGAAGTGCGCTGTCGCGTTATGGCCTTTCGGTCTCGGATGTCGAAGATGTGGTTTCGGTGGGCGTCGGCGGGCGCGTAGCGGGGCAGCTGTTCGAAGGCGATCGCCGGTTCGACATCGTCGTGCGGCTGCCGGAACAGCTTCGCAGCGACGTCAGCCTGCTCGAGCGCCTGCCGGTGCCGATCCTTCACGAGCAGCGCTCGTCCGGCGGAGCGCTCGAAGCCGTGCTCGAGGATCTGCCGCCGCACCTCGACTACCTGCCGCTGTCGGCCGTTGCGGACGTCCACATCGCCGAGGGACTGAATCAGGTCAGCCGCGAGAACGGCAAGCGACGCATCGTCGTCCAGAGCAACGTCCGCGAGCGCGATCTCGGTTCGTTCGTCGAGGAAGCCAGGCGCCGGATTGCGGCGGAAGTTTCGCTTCCGCCCGGAACCTGGCTGGAGTGGGGCGGACAGTACGAGAACCTGGTCGAAGCCAAGGCGCGTCTCATGGTCGTGGTTCCGGCCTGCTTCCTCGTGATCTGCCTGCTTCTGTACTGGACGTTCGGCAGTGCGCGCCTGGCGGCGATGGTCTTCTCCGGTGTACCGCTGGCGATCTGCGGAGGGATCGTCGGACTGTGGCTGCGCGCGATGCCGTTCTCGATTTCTGCGGCGGTCGGTTTCATCGCGCTGTCCGGCGTCGCCGTTCTCAATGGTCTCGTCATGGTCACGTTCATCGATCAGCTGCTCGAGAAGGGTGCCGCGCAGCCTGCCGTGCAGGCGTCCGTGCAAGCCCCCGTGATGGAAGACGCCATCATTCGCGGAGCGATGACGCGACTGCGTCCGGTGCTGATGACGGCGCTCGTCGCATCTCTCGGCTTCGTGCCGATGGCGCTTGCGACGGGCACGGGAGCCGAGGTCCAGCGTCCGCTTGCGACCGTCGTGATCGGCGGCCTCGTATCGAGCACGATCCTGACGCTGTTCGTGCTGCCGGTGCTGTACTCGCTGATGCGCGTGCGCGAGCGTGTTCGAGGATGATCGGTAAAGCATCGCTGCGCATACGACTTTTCGCGCGGCATCGCGGGCGGACGACGCGCTGGCTCCGTCCTGCGTCCGTGCTATGGTCCGCGACCCGCTGACGCCGGAAGCTATCCGAGGTCATGCAATTGACCGAATGGAGGCAGTCGTCCGGCAACCCGACGACTGCAATGACAGCAAATATGGCGCAGCCCGATCCCCAGCTCATTTCGACAGATTCCGAGGACCCCAGCAGCATGATCAGCTCAGCTCCGCGCCGCGACGACCTGCGCAACGTCGCGATCATCGCCCACGTCGACCACGGCAAGACGACGCTCGTCGACGCCATGCTTCACCAGAGCGGCCTGTTCCGGGCCAACCAGCACGTGGTCGAACGCGTGATGGACTCGAACGCGCTCGAGCGCGAGCGCGGCATCACGATCCTCGCCAAGAACACGGCGGTCGTCTACCACAACGTCCGCATCAACATCGTCGACACGCCGGGCCACGCCGACTTCGGCGGCGAAGTCGAGCGCACGCTCGCGATGGTTGACGGCGTGATGCTGCTCGTCGACGCATCGGAGGGCCCGCTTCCGCAGACCCGCTTCGTGCTGCAGAAGGCGCTTTCGCTCGGGCTCGTGCCGATCGTCTGCATCAACAAGATCGACCGCGCCGACGCGCGCATCCAGGAAGTGCTGAACGAGGTCTACGATCTTTTCATCGACCTCGATGCGCACGAGAGCCAGCTCGAGTTCCCGGTCATCTATACGAACGCACGCGTCGGCACGGCGACGACCAATCTCGCGGAGCCGGCGACCAACCTGAAAGCCCTGTTCGACACCATCGTCGCGGCGCTGCCCGGGCCTCAGGGCGACCCCGACGCGCCCGTCCAGTTCCAGTGCAACAACCTCGACTACAACGAGTACGTCGGCCGGCTTGCCATCGGCCGCATCAAGAACGGCAAGCTCACCAAGGGCCAGATGTTCTCGCTGTGCCGCGACGGCCAGCCGAACCGGCTCGTCAAGATCACGCAGCTCTATTCGTGGAAGGGCTTCCAGCGCAGCGAGTCCGAGGAATGCCTGGCCGGCGACATCGTCGCCGTGGCCGGCATCGAGGACATCCTGATCGGAGACACGATCGGCGAGCGCGAGAACCCGATTGCACTGCCGCCGATCCGCGTCGATGAGCCGACGATCTCGATGATCTTCAGCGCCAACAACGGGCCGTGGGCCGGAAGAGAAGGCGAGCACGTCACGTCGCGCAAGCTGCGCGAGCGGCTCTACCAGGAGCAGCGCCGCAACGTCAGCATGCGCATCGAGGACACCGACTCGCCCGATTCGATCAAGGTGACCGGCCGCGGCGAGCTCCAGCTCGGCATCCTGATCGAGACCATGCGGCGCGAAGGCTACGAAATGCAGGTTTCCCGGCCGACCGTCGTCACCCGCGTGATCGACGGCGTGCGTCACGAGCCGATGGAGCTGCTCGTCATCGACGTGGCCGAGGACTACATCGGCGTCGTCACGCAGCTGCTCGCGCTGCGCAAGGGCAAGATGACCAAGATGCTGCCGGCCGGCACCGGGCGCATGCGCATGGAGTTCAAGGTTCCGTCGCGCGGCCTGATCGGCCTGCGCTCGCGGTTCCTGACCGAAACCCGCGGCACCGGCATCATGAACGCGCTGTTCGACGGCTGGATCCCGTGGACCGGGACCATCGAGGCCCGGACCAACGGCGCGCTCGTGGCCGACCGGGAAGGGGTCGCGACGCCGTACTCGGTCTTCCATCTGCAGGAGCGCGGCGTCATGTTCATTTCGCCGGGCACGAAAGTTTACGAAGGCATGGTCATAGGCGAATATTCGCGCGACAATGACCTCGACATCAACATCGTCCGCGAGAAGAAGCTGACGAACATGCGCGCGAGCGGCCACGACGAAGCGGTCGTGATCACTCCCGCCCGTCCGATGGGGCTCGAGGCGGCCGTCGAATGGATCGCGGACGATGAGCTGGTCGAAGTGACGCCGAAGTCGATCCGCCTTCGCAAGCGCATGCTGAGGCAGAACGACCGGCCGAAGAAGAAGCAGGAAGAAGAAGCCTGAGCCGTCCGCGAGGGGAGTGCGACAGACCGGCGGCCGGGTTTGGGGATGACCGGAGGCACGCATGATCGACTCACTCGCCATCGCGGTACTGTTCGCATCCACGGTTTCGGCCATCCTCACCGTGTTCCTGCTGATGCGCAGCGGCGGGGACGCAGCATCGGAAATCTCCAATCTCGAGGGAGTGCTTCAGGGCGAGATGCGTCTCGGCCGCGAGGAAGCCGCCCGCGCCGCTCGCGAGCTTCGCGAGGAGAACGCGCGGTCAGCGGCTGCGCTGCGCGAGGAAGACGCGCGCTCGGCCGCCGCGCTTCGTGAAGAGCTCGCGCGCGTGACGGGTCTGCTGCGGGACAGCGTTGACCAGCGGCTGCGGGATCTTCAGACCGGCAACGAGGCCAGGCTCGACGAGATGCGCCGCACCGTCGACGAGAAGCTTCACGACACGCTCGAGAAGCGGCTCGGCGAATCGTTCCGCACCGTCAGCGTCCAGCTCGAAGCCGTCCACAAGGGCCTCGGCGAAATGCAGACGCTCGCGTCCGGCGTCGGCGATCTCAAGAAGGTCCTGTCGAATGTGAAGGCACGCGGCACGTGGGGCGAGGTGCAGCTCGGCGCGCTGCTCGAGCAGGTGCTGATTCCCGAACAGTTCGACCGCAACGTTGCGACGCGGCGCGGCTCGCGCGACGTCGTGGAGTTTGCCGTGCGTCTGCCCGGAACCGGCGACAGCGGCATCGTGCATCTGCCGATCGATTCGAAATTCCCGATGGAAGACTACGCACGCCTTGTCGATGCGTCCGATGCAGGCGATCGCGAAGGCGCCGAGCGCGCGTCGGCGGATCTCGCGCGGGCCGTCCGCAAGTGCGCGCAGGACATCCGCGACAAGTACCTCGACCCGCCGCACACGACCGACTTCGGCATTCTGTTTCTTCCGACCGAAGGCCTCTTCGCCGAGGTCGTCCGCCATCCCGGCCTCTCCGAGGAGCTGCACCAGAAATTCCGCGTGGTCGCGACCGGCCCGACGACGCTCGCCGCCACGCTGTCGAGCCTGCGCATGGGCTTTCGCACGCTCGCGATCGAAAAGCGCGCGAGCGAGGTCTGGCAGGTGCTCGCTGCCGTAAAGACCGAGTTCCAGAAGTTCGGCGGAGTGCTCTCGAAGGTGAAATCGCAACTCGAAACCGCGACACGCACCATTGACGAGACCGGCGTGCGCACGCGTGTGATGCAGAAGCGGCTGGGCGATGTCGAATCGCTGTCGGATGAGAAGGCTGCCGCTGTGCTCGGCACCGCCGATTCGTCGCCGGCGGAGGTTGCGGACGCAGAAGAGGTGCTTCTGGAGCCGGCGATGCCGGCCGCGGCTGCGCCGCTCGCAGGTCAGGGAACCGACGGCTGACGCGTAAGTCGCGGGACTACGACGTCGCGAGCTGCACCGCTGCGTCTATTGCGGGCTTCTACATATGGAAGCCGAAAAGCCACAGCAGAAGGATGAGCGGCAGCGGGATACCCACCAACCAGAGAAGCGCGCCGCGCGCGAAACCGCTTTCCGGATTTTTCTTTGATGCGTCCATGACTCGAATCTCCTGTTGCTCTTGCGATCGATTCGCGTCGAGCAGGAGCGACGTTACAGCGAGTCGAGGGGTTCAGACAGTAGCGAAGATGAAAGAGAGCACCGCATCGGGTCGGTTTCGCGCGCGATATCACCCGCATTTGCCACAACTCGCTCGCCACCCGGGTGTTCCGGCGGCCGCCCGCTCATGCGACTCCGCGGCGACGTGTGGAGAGGTGAGTACGGGCGCTAGGATTCGCGCATCATCTCCTCATAAGCGTCGAGCGCCAGGCGCCTGGCCCGGTCGTGCGCGACGATCGGTTCCGGGTACGTCTCGCCGATGCGAACGCCTGCGGCAGCGAGCACGAGGGGCGGTGCGGACGACGGCTCGTGGATCCACTTCGCGTCGAGCCGCGAAAGCTCGGGCAGCCAGCGCCGCAGATACTCGCCGTCCGGGTCGAAACGCCGGCTCTGCACCACGGGGTTGAAGATCCGGAAGAACGGCGCCGCGTCCGCGCCGCAGCCCGCCACCCACTGCCAGCCGAGAGTATTGTTGGCAAGGTCCGCGTCGACGAGCGTGTCCCAGAACCAGCGCGCACCGTGCTGCCACGCTACGGCGAGATCCTTGACGAGGAACGACGCGGAGATCATGCGCACGCGATTGTGCATCCAGCCGGTCGTCCAAAGCTCGCGCATGCCGGCGTCGACGATCGGGTAGCCCGTGGCTCCGCGCTGCCACGCCCGAAGCCGCTGCGGATCGTCCGTCCAGCGCAGACGCGAGAACTCCGTCCGCAGCGGAGCAGCGGTCGTCTGCGGAAAATGAAAGAGCAGGTGATGGCCGAACTCGCGCCAGCCGATCTGCCGCAGCCACGCTTCCGCCGCGGCGTCCGACCCGTGCGCCGACTTCTGCACAGTACTCCAGACTTCGCGCACGCTGATCTCGCCGAAATGCAGGTGTGACGACAGCCGCGAGGTTCCGGCGATGTCGGGTTGGTCGCGCGCGGACGGATACTGTGCGAGTGCGCTTTCGACAAAACTCTGCAGCACCGCTCGTGCGCCTGCTTCGCCGGGCGTCCATCGTGCCCGCATTCCTTGCGTCCAGTCGACGTCGGGCTCGAGCGCGAGCGAATCGATGGACTCACCGCCGGGCCATGACGACGGCGCCGGAATCGTGCCGGGCGGATCGCGCGGCTGCTCGATGCGTACGCGCGCAAGCAGCGATCGCCAGAATGGCGTGAAGACCCGGTACGGCGTGCGGTCCGTTTTCGCGCTGTCGGCGGGTTTGCGAAGCAGGGCCGATTCGAAGCGCTGCACCTCGATTCGATCACCACGAAGAGCCCGCTCGACGCGCGCATCGCGTGCAAGAACTGCAGGTTCGTAGCGATCGTTCCAGAACACGGCATCGGCGGCGCATTCGCTCGCGACCGAGCGAAGCACGCCGAGAGCCGGGCCGCGGCGAACGATGAGCCGCGAACCGTGCTCCTCCAGCGATGCGGCAAGAGCGCGCAGCGACTTGTCGAGCCACCAGCGCGATGCGGCGCCGGGCGCCCACGGTTCTTCTTCCTCCGGAGACCAGACGAAAAGCGGGATCACACTTCCGCCGCGCCCGGCCGCAGCATCGAGCGCAGGGTTGTCATGAAGGCGAAGGTCCGAGCGCAGCCAGAGAATCGTCGTACCCTTCACGCAGCGGAACGTAGGGGCGCCTGTGACTTGGCGCAAACGGCGTCGTGCCGCAGCACGCTCCTCCGCGCCGACGCCCTACGGTACGACTTGCAGCGGGCACACATCTTCCGCGCGGGGGCGAACCGCACGGCTTGCACCGCGAAGGGTGACCAGTACCTTCGTACGCATGGATACGAAGCTGTTCCTCACGATCGTTTCGACGGTCTTCTTCGCAGAGCTCGGCGACAAGACCCAGCTCGCAACGATGCTGTACGCGGCGCGCAGCCCGGGCGACAAGTGGACGGTCTTTGCCGGCTCGGCTGTTGCGCTCGTGCTCGCATCCGCGCTCGGCGTGATGGCCGGCGAGCTCATCTCGCGAACCGTCGACGGCCGCACGCTGACCCGCATCGCGGGTGCGGGCTTCATCGTGATCGGCATCTGGACGCTGGCAAGGGCATGACGCGCTGACTACCATCCGGCGCCGCTCGCGACCCGCAGGCGAACGCCTGCGACGGATGACCTCGTATCCGCGGCCCAGGAGGACCTTCATGCGCCGATCCGTTCTCGCGCCCGTGCTGGCTGTTGCCGGCGGACTCGCACTGGCAAGCATCGCCGGAGCCCAGGGCATTCCGGGCGCCGTCGGCCATTCTGACGGAAGCACCGCACCGGCCGTCGAAGGCGCGAGCGGCCAGGCCAACTCATCGCACTCCGCCATCGCTCCTGCCGGCGCGACCGGCACGCCTGCGTCGCTGGCCTTCGGCATGTCGGGAGTCCGCGGTCCCATCAGCGCACCGTCGGCTGCGGCCCAGGCGGCTTTCGCGCGAACCGCGACGATCGACGATGCGGCCCTCGTGGCCGCCGGCAGCGACGCCGGCGACTGGATCACGCACGGGCGCACGTACTCGGAGCAGCGCTATACGCCGCTCGACGAAATCAACGACGGCAACGTCGCCAAGCTCAAGCCGGTCTGGTCGTTTTCGACGGGCCTTCCGCGCGGTCACGAAGCTACGCCGCTCGCGGTCGACGGCGTGCTGTTCTTTACCGGCTCATGGTCGGTGGTCTTTGCCGTCGACGCCCGCAACGGCGCGCTGCTCTGGCGCTACGATCCGAAGGTGCCCGGCGAGACGGGACCCAAGGCGTGCTGCGACGTGGTCAACCGCGGCGTCGCAATCTACGAAGGAAAAGTCTTCGTCGGCGCGCTCGACGGCAGGCTGATCGCACTCGACGCGAAGACCGGAAAGCTGCTGTGGGAGAAAGTCACCGTCGACCAGACGCGGCCGTACACGATCACGGGCGCTCCGCGCATCGTCAAAGGCAAGGTCATCATCGGCAACGGCGGCGCCGAGCTCGGCGTGCGCGGCTACATCTCGGCATACGATCCCAACAACGGCACGATGCTGTGGCGCACGTTCACCGTACCCGGAAATCCCGAAGAAAAGTTCGAATCGAAAGCGCTCGAAGCCGCTGCACCGACGTGGAAGGGCGGCAAGTGGTGGGAAGTCGGCGGCGGCGGAACCGCGTGGGATTCGATGGCGTTCGATCCCGACCTCGATCTTCTTTACGTCGGCACCGGAAACGGCTCGCCGTGGGTTCGCTACCTTCGCAGCCCCGGCGGCGGCGACAACCTGTACCTTTCGTGCATCCTCGCGCTCAAGCCGGACACCGGCGAGATCGTCTGGCACTACCAGACGACGCCCGGCGACACGTGGGACTTTACCGCCACGCAGCACATGATCCTTGCCGACCTCAAGATCGGCGGCGAAATCCGCAAAGTGATCATGCAGGCCCCGAAGAACGGTTTCTTCTACGTCGTCGATCGCACCAGCGGCAAGCTCATCTCCGCCGAGAAATACGTCGAGGCGACGTGGGCGGAAAAAGTCGATCTCGCGACCGGCAGGCCGATCGAAGTCAAAGGCCAGGACTTCAAGGACGAGCTCGCGTTCGTCAAGCCCACGCCGTTCGGCGGGCACAACTGGCAGCCGATGTCGTTCAGCCCGAAGACCGGCCTCGTCTACATTCCCGCGCAGGAGATCACCGCGGTCTATCGCCGGCGGAGCGACTTCGAGTATCACCCCGGCAACTGGAACACCGGCACCGACTTCAACGTGTTCTCGCTGCTGACGCCCGATCTCGTCTCCGGTCACCTGCTCGCGTGGGATCCGGTTCGGCAGAAGGAAGTCTGGCGTCATCCGTATGCGGTGCCGTGGAACGGCGGCACGCTGGCGACCGGCGGCAATCTCGTGTTCCAGGGAACAGCCGACGGCCGCTTCCTCGCGTTCAATGCGTCGACCGGCAAGGAGCTGTGGGAAGGCCGCACCGGAACCGGTGTCGGCGCCGGACCGATCAGCTACCAGATCGACGGCAAGCAGTACGTGACCGTCGTTGCGGGCTGGGGAGGCGCGTTCGCGCTCGCCGGCGGAGCTGCGGCGCCGGCCAACAACGAGAGCGTCGGCCGCGTGATCACATGGTCGCTGCCGGTCGACTCGGCGCCGCTGACGGCCAAGGCCGTCGTCGACATGATCGACAAGGATGGTGAGCTTGCGGCCGGCGAGCGTCTCTACCATCGCAACTGCGCCGACTGTCACGGCTCGGCCGCAGTCTCGTCGGTCAAGGCGATCCCGGACCTGCGCTTCACGCCGCTGCCGTACGAAGCGTTCGACGCTGTCGTGCGCCAGGGACTCAAAGTCTCCAACGGCATGCCGAATCTCAGCCGATGGGTTACCGCGAACGACACGGCGCTCATCAAGAAATGGCTCGAGTCGATCCGCGACAAGTCGCCCGCGCGATGAGCCATGATCGAAAACCGGGCCCGTCCCGGTTTTCACGCGACGACACCGGAGCTGTCCCGGTGCTGCTCGTCATGTTCACGCTGCTCGCGAGCGTGGCCGTTGTCGTCACCAGAGGCATTGCCGGTGCGGCCGAGCCGGCGGCGATTCCCGCTGCAACGCCCGATGCGACGCCAGCCGCAACGCCGATCGGAACGCGCGACGCAACGCCCGTCGCAACGCCCGCGGTTACGCCGACGCTCGCGCCGATCAGCATCACCGCGACGCGCTCGAGCATCCCGATCGCCGATCCGTCGGCCGCCGTCACCGAAGTCGGCGAGAGCGAGATCCGGCGATCGGCATCGCGCACGCTCGACGACCTTCTGCGGCGCATTCCTGGGTTCAGCCTTTTCCGCCGGCTCGGAAGCGGCGCCGCCCATCCGACGACGCAGGGAGTGTCGCTGCGGGGCATCGGTCCGAGCGGCACCAGCCGCGCGCTCGTGCTCGTCGACGGCGTTCCGCTGAACGACCCGTTCGGCGGATGGGTGCACTGGGACAGCATTCCGAACGAGATGGTCGAGCGCGTCGAGGTGCTGCGCGGCTCGGGCGCGAGCCTGTGGGGAAACTATGCGATGGGTGGCGTGATCAACGTGATCACGCGGCCTGCGGATCACGACGGCGGAAGTTTTCTTGCCGAAGGCGGCGAGCGCGGAAGCGGGCGCACCGAGGGATGGATGTCGCACCGCTTCGGCGCAACCTCCGTCCTTGCCGGCGGCCGCTGGCTGCGAAGCGGCGACTATCCGCTCGTGCGCAAGGACTCGCGCGGGCCGATCGACGTGGCGGGCGGCAGCGACAACGGCGTCGGCGAGCTGCACGTCGAGCACCAGGTCTCGCCGGACGTGCGGCTGCGAGTGATGGCGCGCGGATACCACGACCTTCGCGACAACGGCACGCCGTACACGCACAACGAAACCAAGAACGGATTCTTCCGCACCGGCCTCGACATCGACACGCATTCGACCGGCAAGGTCAGCGCCGACGTGTTCAGCACGGTGCAGTCGTTTTCGAGCACGTTCTCCGCAGTCGACCAGACGCGCTCGAGCGAGCTTCCGGCAAGCAACCAGTTCGACGTTCCGTCGACGAGCGCCGGCGGCTCGGTCGTATGGTCGAACCGGCTCGGCCCGTGGCTGGGGATGCGCGACCATCATCTGGTTGCCGGCATCGATTCGCTGTGGGTCGACGGCAAGTCCAAGGAGCTCGCGCGCTTCATGGACGGCGCGTTCACGCGGCGCCGCGCCGGCGGCACCAGTCAGGGCATGGGCGGCGTGTTC
The DNA here is from genome assembly GCA_035571835.1 of Candidatus Limnocylindrales bacterium. NCBI lineage: Bacteria > Bacillati > Chloroflexota > Candidatus Limnocylindria > Candidatus Limnocylindrales > Candidatus Limnocylindrales bacterium. Next base: position 40,795 of record DATNBU010000026.1, read on the forward strand.
GTCGAAGACCTCATCGAAGTTACCGAAAAACTCGACGTCACGGCGGCGCTGCGCTTCGACTACTGGCAGAGCTACGACGGCTTCCGCCGCGAAGATGCGCTCGACACGTCGACGAGTCTCGTCGATCGCAAGCTAGGCGACCAGACCGAAACGCTCGTCAGCCCGCGCCTCGGTCTTTCCTATCTGGTGATGGAGGGGCTCGCGCTGCGCTCGGCCATCTACCGCGGCTTTCGTGCGCCGACGATCAACGAGCAGGTGCGCCCGTTCCGCGTGCGCAACGACGTGACCGAGGCCAACGAATCGCTCGATGCCGAGAAGCTGTTCGGGGTCGAAGGCGGCTTCGACCACCAGCTCGGACCCTGGCGTTCGTCGGCGACGCTGTTCTGGAACGAAGTCGACGGTCCGATCTTCAATGTGACGATCGGCGACGGCGGCGGCGTGGTCGATCCGTGCGGCTTCGTTCCGGCCGGAGGGGTGTGCCGCCAGCGGCGCAACCTCGGCAGCACGCACATCCTCGGCGCCGAAGCCGAAACCTCGATCGATTTCGGCCATGGCCTGGTGGCCTCGCTCGCGTATCTGTGGAGCGATGGAAAAGTTCATTCCGCGCCCGACGACCATTCGCTGGTCGGCAACCATCTGCCGCAGGTGCCAAAGCACCAGGGCACGATCGCGCTCGACTACGACCGCAAAGGCCCGTGGCGGGCATCGCTTCAGGTCCGCATCGTCGGCGAGCAGTTCGACGACGACGAGAACACGCGCGTGCTCGGCCGCTTTGCGGCGGTCGATGCATTCGTCGCGCGCAGGATCGGCTACGGCTTCGAGGTTTTTGCGGCGGCGGAGAATCTGTTCGACGAAACGATCGAGTCCGGACGCACGGCCGACGGCGTGGTCTCGATCGCCGCGCCGAGAATCATCAGCGGCGGCGTGCGTTACGAGTTCGGCGCAGAGTCGGACGCCGGCGGCTCGGGAATCGTGAAATAGAACGTCGCGCCTTTCCCCGGCGCCGCTTCGGCCCAGATCTGTCCGCCGTGGCGGCGCACGATGCGCTCGGCTTCGGCGAGGCCGACTCCGCTTCCGGCGGCCTCGCTGCCCTCGTGCAGCGTTTCGAACGGAACGAACAGCTTGTACGCGAGCGCCATGTCGAAACCGCAACCGTTGTCGCGCACGAAGAACGCCGGCGACCCGTCGACCTCGGCCTGTCCGAACTCGACGCACGGGGCGGCGGCGGCGCGCGAGAATCGAAACGCATTCTGGAAGAGCTCGCGCAGCATCTGCCCGATCAGACCGGCATCGGCATCCACGGTGAGATCCGGCTGGATGATCGTGTCGACGTCGTGCTCGTGCAGCTCGGCGCGAACCACCGCGACCGCATCGAGCGCGATCGCGCTCAGGTCGAGATGCTCGCGCCGAAGCGGGCGGCTCGTGATGCGCGCAAGCGAGAGCGTCGTCTCGACGAGCGCCGAAAGGCGCCGGCTCTGGTCACGGATCGTCCGGAGATGACGCCGGGTCATGTCGTCGAGCGCGGCGCCGCAGTCTTCGAGCACGATTTCGGCGTAGCCTTCGATCACGCGAAGGGGATTGCGAAACTCCTGCGAGATCGTCCGGCAGAACGATTCGAACTCGTCGCGCAGCGATTTGCGCTCGCCGATCAGCTCGAGCGCCGTCGGAATGACCGACCGCAGGTTCGCGGCATTCGGCGCGTCGGCCGCGCCTTCGGCGATGTCTTCGGTGACTTGATTGGCCAGCGCGAGGATCGCCCGTTTGTGCCCGGCCGGCGATTTGAGCACGGCACCGGTCATGTCGAGGCGCACCCGACGGCCGTCGGGCCGGATGAAGCGGCGCGTTTCGCGATAGTTGTCGACTCCGCGATCGAGGATCGACGCGGTCAGGTCGACGAGCGACGAGCGTTCGTCGGCGTCGATGAAGTCGGCGAGCTGGTGGCGCTGCAGCTCATCGGCCGTGCGTCCGAGAAACTCGCAGAACGTCGGGTTGACGTGAAGAAAGCGGCCATCGAGCGCGATGATCGCTGCGCCGATCGGAAAGCATTCGAACGCGATGCCGAGCAGATCTCGCAGCTCGTCGTCCGCCATCGCGAAGCCGCGGGCCATGGACGAGGTCCGGAACTCTTCGGGTCGCTCTTCCATCTCCAAGTTGCCGACGCTGTCCACGCTTCTCCAAATTCCGGGATGCCGGACGCGAAGGTCATCCGACCTCGACGTGGACCGTCCCGGGTCAGGCTCACGACCTGATCCCATCGAAAAACTCCCTGGCCAGAAACCGTCGATATGTGGCTGCCGCCGCGAGGAGGCATCCTCGCTGCGGGATCCGGCCCGCGTCCCACCTGCTGCGTACTCGAAAGCATGGGAACCTTTTGTGCGACACGCAAGAGGTCCTCTGCCCGCGCGAAGCCGATTGGAGGCGGCGATCACATCGGCGGATTTCCGTTGCAGTGACCTTCCCCGCAGGTTCCTGCTAGGACCGGTCGCACAGGACTCCGTGAGACAGTCGCGCCTCCCGCGCGCGACCTTGGCGGACAAAAGGAGACGCGCATGATTCGATGCTTAGGAAAACGCAGCGGCGACAACGTACTGGGGGTCGCGGCACTGCTGGTCGCGATGGTTCTCGCGAGCGGCTGCACGCAGGAAAGCCAGAACCAGATCGGTCGTTCCATTCAGAACTGGACCGGAACCAACGGCGTGCTCGATATTTTGGCCGGCGACAAGATCTACATGCGCTTCATCAAAATCGACAAGCTGAGCACCGCGATCGCGACCACCGGAAAGAGGGAGAAAGCCCGGCCGTACCGCTTCGGCTACGGGTATCACGACCGCAATCTGAACTACCGGATCGATCCCGGCGAAAAGAAGGTCTACTTCGAAGTCAGCGACTACTCGACTCAGTACGTCTTCTACGAAAACGACGAAGAGTAAGCGGCACGAAGAGTCGGGGGGAACTAAGGGCTGGAGAAACCGCCCGCGGCCTCAGTGAATGCGGACGGGCTGGTTGCCGAGGCCGCCGTTCTTCATGGCGCCGAGGCCGCCGGGCCCGGTCTGTCCGAGACTTCCGGCTCCATAATTTCCGATCGAATTACCGTGCATCTGTCCGAAGCCGCCGATGCCTTGATTGGCGGTGCCGCGGTTGTCGAGGGAGTCGTCGATGGTCGGCGGCTCGGCTTCGATCGCATCGTCGGTCAGCCCTTCGCCCATTCCGTGCAGGCCGCTGCGCAGCTGGCTCTGGTGCTGGACGCCGAGCATCGAGGAGTCGTGGCAGCAGTGGGCAGCGGCGAGCGGCGCGCTCGCCGCAATCAGAAACCCTGCAAGCACATATATGGATATCGAAGAGCGCATCGTCCCGTCCTCCTTGCCCGCCTCGGGATCTTGAACGAAAGCCGGCCGCCTTGCACGCGGCGATTTCGCGACGGAGGACTCACCATTTCGCATAGTGTTTCTCGGCGTACCCGAGCAAGCCTTGGACATCGACGGTCTGCCCCGTCTGCGTCACGAGCCGCCCGCGGTACCGGCCGAACATCTGATGAAAATTCGACGCGAGCAGCAGTGCGTTGAGTTTCTCGACGTGTGACCCTTCGGGGGTGAACTCGAGCTCCAGCCGTCCGTCGCTGTCGTGCAGGCTCCAGGCGTGCATCAGGTCGCGGCGGTCGTAGTCGAACGAGACGGCGCCGAGTCGATGGAGCCGGCCGTCGACCCAGAAGCAGTTTTCCGAGTGGCCGGTTTCATTGACGCCGCACGAAACGTTCATGCCGATCGTACGCCCGTCGGGGAGCCGTCCTGCAAGGCATCCCCAGTTCCAGAACGTCTCGCGGCGCATGTAACCCGCGCTCCAGTCGTTGTGCCCGAAGACCTCGTGCTCGCCGAGGTCGAGCGTGCGGCCGTCCCACCGGATCGTCCCGGTGACTCTTGCGCCGGCCGTCTTGCGGGCGAACACGAAGCCCGACGCGCCCGCGCGCGTCGAGATCCACATTGGCTGGATGAGAGGTTCCTGCTCGTCGAACACGGCATCGACTTCGACGCCGGCCGCCAGGCGCACCCACAACTGTCGCTGGCGCGGCTCGGCGGTCGCGGTCATCGCGAAATGATTGTCGCCGCTGCGGAACATGGCGCTGCCGTCTTCGGGTCGCTGGTCGAAGTGCGTTCCGAGCGCCAGCGGCGCGCGAAAGCTCCATTCGGTGAGCTTCCTGGTCAGAGGCTCGTAAAAATAAAGGAACGCCTGGCCGACCGTGCGGATGTCGATGAGTGCGCAACCGAACACGAGCGTTTCGGAAAGTGCGCCGAGAAACTGGAACTGGTGGAAGCCGAAATGCCGTGCGAGCCGCCCGCGCCGCCGGTCCATCGGCGAGCGCAGGTCGTAGTCGCGATAGTTGATCTCGGAGACGGGCTCCTCGAACACGCCGAAACGCACGTCCCCGTTACGATCGATCAGCCGGCCGCTGGTTCGCAAGATCCGTCCTCCATGTTGTCCGCCCCGGTCTCAGGCCGCCGGCTTTTCGAAAACGAGCAGGAACCGGTCGGCTGCGGCGTCCGCGCACGCACTCTTCGACGTCGAGTCGGAGCGATTGCGAAGGGCATCGCTTTCGGAGACGAGCCGGAAGCCGGCGTCCTCGATTTCCTTGCGGACGGTTTTGACGTCGGCGCGGCAGAGCGCGGCCGAGCGCGCATCCTCTCCGCTCGCGCGCGCATCGACGACGACGTAGCGGCCTCGCGGCGACAAGGCTGCCAGCACCGATCGATGGACGGCTGTACGATCGATCGAGCGCCGGGCCGCGTCGTGCGACGTGCCGCGTGCGAAGACGATGTCGATGCCCGTGACGTACGGCGGAAGCGGCGAGCCGAGGGGCAGGGCGAGCTCGGCGACGTCGGCGCCGCCCGCACCGTGCAGCCGCTTCTTCCATGCCTCGGCCGTTGCCGGATCGATCGACGCGGGATCGTTGTTGCCCCAGACCTTGCCGAAGCGGCGCACCGCGAGCGCCAGGACCTGTGCGAAGTAACCGTCGCCCGCCGAGAGATCGACGATCCGCATTCCGCGCGCGATGCCGGACGCCCGCAGGATGGCCTCGGTCTTTTCCGGCCCGTCGCGCAGGCGGTCATCGGCCGAGCGATACTCCGAATCGAGAGCATCGCGGATGTTGTCGGCCGGAAGCGCCAGCAGGTCTTTCAGCGAGCCGGATGGCTGGGACTTCGGTACGGAGTCTTCGGCGGAAACAGCGGGAACCGCGGCGGCGAGCAGCATCACAACGACAAGAGGCAGAGTCCGCCGCAACATGGACCACGTATAGCGCCGGTGGCGCTGCGACGGAACCTCCGCGGGCGAAGCGTGTGTACGGATGCTGCGCGATGCGCACCGGCGAGTGCTTCCCCGACTGAAGACCGATACAAGCGCGCGCGATCCAGGTGGCGACGTCGTGAGCGATCTTCGAAAGGGTTTCTGGAACGGCATCGGGGCGTATGCGTCCTGGGGAATCTTTCCGTTGTACTGGAAGCTGCTCAGCGACGTGCCGGTGCTGCAGGTGATCAGCCACCGCGTGCTGTGGTCGTCGGTGCTGCTGGCCGGTTACGTTGCGGTGTCGGGACAGGCCGCGTCGCTTCGCGAATCGATCCGCATGCGCGGAGTACTCGGCGTGTACGCCGTCGCGGCGATGCTGATCGGTGCCAACTGGTGCCTGTTCGTGTGGGCGGTCAGCTCGGGCTTCATCGTCGAGACCAGCCTCGGCTACTTCATCAATCCGTTGCTCAGCGTGCTGCTCGGCGTTTTCGTGCTCGGCGAGAAGTTGCGGCCGGGACAATGGGCAGCGGTTGTGCTGGCCGCTTCGGGCGTGCTGTACATCGCGGTATCACACGGCGATGTCCCGTGGATCTCGCTGACGCTGGCGACGACGTTTGCCTGCTACGCACTGGTCAAGAAGCGCGCGCCGCTGGGTTCGGTGCACGGCCTGACGATCGAAACCGGGCTGCTCGCGCTTCCGGCGCTCGCGTTCCTTGTATGGAACGAAGGGTCCGGCAACGGGGCATTCCTGCACCGCCCTGCGCAGACCAACGCGCTTCTGCTTGCCGCCGGCGCGGTTACCACCGCGCCGCTGCTCATGTTCGCGACCGCGGCGCAGGGCATCCCCATGCTGTGGATTGGAATCCTCCAGTACATCGCCCCGACGCTCCAGCTCGCGATCGGCGTCTTCGTCTTTCACGAGCCGTTCTCGCACGAGAGGCTGATCGGGTTTTCGCTGGTGTGGGCGGCGCTGGCGCTGTTCGCGGTGGAAGGAATCGTGGCGCATCGGGCGGCGGCCGTGGTGCCACCTCCGGAATAGGGATTACCGCGCTGCCGCGGAGGCATTCGTGCAACCATTTTACCGCGCGTGCCTCGGAGCGTAGGGAAAAGGCAACCGGGGCCCAGCCCGGGTCGATCGCGCCACGGCGCGATCGGCGGAGGCAGCGATGGCATTCATTCGAATCCTTTCTCCTTCGGAAGGCGGCCCGGCGCTCGCGGCTGCGCACGCGTACATGCGCGAAGTCGGCGGAAGCGCGATGGTCGCCAACATCGTGCGTCTGTTCAGCCAGCGTCCGTCATCGATGCAGCGAATGATCCGGTCGTGGGAGCTGGCGATGTGGATGGGCGACGAGCCGCGCCAGGTTCGTGAGCTCATTGGCGCAATGGTCTCGCGCATCAACCAGTGCGTGTATTGAGAAGACGCCCATTCGGCGTTCCTGCAGGCTGCAGGAGGAGATGGTCGTCGGGTTCGGGAGCTGGTCGATGGCACCGCGAGGAGCGCGACGCCGCTCGAAGACGCACTTACGATGCTCGTCCGCCGCTCATTCGAGGCTCCCGCGCTGCTGAGCGAAGCCGATCTCGATCCGCTCCGTGAAGCAGCAGGCGATTCGGCACTGACGTATGCGTGCGTGCTCGGCGCGTTCCACTACATCAACCGGATTGCCGACCTTCTTCACGTCGATTCCGAGTTCCTGCCGGAGTCGGCGCTGCGCTTCGGATCGGTCCGGCGCATCGGTGTATTTTTCGCGACCAGGCTGCTTCGCAGAATGGATCTTCGAAATCGCCACTATACGGGGTCGTTCGAGACCGAATGTGACCGGATCGCGCGACGCGCGGAAAAAGACGTCGACGTGCTCGCCCGCGAGCTTGCTGCCCTGCGACCGCGCCCGTGGCTCATCGAGGTCCTGCGGCTGTCTCTCGAGGAGCGCGAGCGCGCGCTGCTCGAGACCGAAGAAGTTGCGCGCGTGCACGCGCTGGTCGAAGAATTCCTTCCGCGAAACGCCGGGGAAGCCGAGGGCTTCCATCCGCGGCCCGACGATGCGCTCGAAGCGTTCGTATTTGTGGGCACTCGCTATGCGGCGCGCACCACACCCGACATGATCACGGCGCTTCGCCGCCAGGGTGCGAGCGAGCTGCGTATTCTCGACCTTGCGCACACCGTCGCCGACGCGAATCAATGGGCCAGGGTACGCCGGCTTCTCGGTCTTCCGCACGACCTGTTGACACCCACGTGGCATCAATCGTCGACAATCACGCCGTCTTGTCCCGCGATCATCGATGTTTCAGGAGATCCCGGATGACGTGGAACGCACAGGCCGGTGAGGTTTTCCGATGGTCGGCGTCGCGTCGGATGCACGAACGGAGCGGTGCGGATATTGCAAAAAGACACACCGGGACCGGCCGCCTGCGGGTATATCCCGCAGATGCCGAACAGCCGGAACGGCCTCCGGCAGCCGAATCAGAATCTTTTGACCAGGCCGGATCGCTCTCGAAGTCGAAATTTCCCTATAGGGGCCGGGGTGGCGCGGCTCACTGTGGCCCTGTTTGCTCCGGGATGCGCCGGAACGACGCCGAACGCCGGAAATCGGCAAAAAATGGCCTGTTTTCGTGATTTTCCGCTCTGCAGGGACCGGCAACCGGACCGGGTCGGAAAGCATCGGAACGCGGCCCGCCGCCGCTCGGACGGCGGTCGGCCGATGTGCGCGACCCCCGCGTTCGCGTTTTTTATCTCGGCTTCGGGCGTGACTCGCAGCCGTACTAAGGTAAACTCTTTCACGTTGACGACGTTGGATGCGACGGGGCGTGGCCACGGGGAACCCCCTGCGGGTCCGTGCCCACCGTCATGCAGCGTCCACCGAGCGAATCGAATCGAGACAAGTTCAAAGGAGAGCTTCCAATGAGAGTGAAGAGTTTGAGTTCGTTGTTCTGCGCGGTGGCGTTCTGCGGCACGGCGTCTGTGGCCATGGCCGGAGCGTATGGAGAGGCAGAGCAGGCCGAAGAGATGCCGCGTTCGGCGCCAGCTGTCGCGGAGACCGCTACGGTCGAAGAGTTCCAACCCTACGCATATCTGTCCGTTGGCGGCCTCTATGGTGCGCAGTTCTTCGAGAAAGAAGCACACCAGATCAACAAGACGTATGGATGGGGCGTCAATGCTCGCGCCGGATACCGTTTCCACCCGAACCTCTCGGCCGAGCTGCTGTTCGAGGACGTGATCCAGTTCGACGCCGACAGCGGCGGCAACAATCACAACCAGAACATCGATCGTGCCGTGTGGACCCTGATGCCCAACCTGAAAGTGTTCCCGATCGAAGGTTTTGCGGAGCCGTTCATTGAAGTCGGCGGCGGTCTGGTTCGCGCGGACAACAAGCGCAATCACGAGGTGATTCGCGCAGGCGGCCACGGCAGGCCTCCGCTCATCGGCCACGGCGTTGACGACGGCTACGGCTTCGGAATGCGCTTCGGGATCGGCGCGGACTTCTACGCGACCGACAACATCTACATCACGCCGGAAGTGGCCTACGTGCTTCCGCTGACGAGCGACGTCAAGCACTACGATCACCTGAACGTAGCGCTCAGCATCGGGTACGCGTTCCGCTAGGAGACGCGTTCCAGTCGCGAACGGTAAAAGGCCGGCTCCGGAAACGGGGCCGGCCTTTTTTTGTTCGTCATTTCCCGGCCGCAGATCGTGCCGGAGACTCGAGCGCCATCATCAGGAAGTGCCGGAGGACGGCAACGCGATCCCGCAGCGTGCGAGCGCATGCTCGGCCGCCTCGCTCCAGCCGCGATTGGCGGCAGGGCTTGCCGGGCTCGGATGCGGAATCTGGCCGCTTCGAATTCCAAGACGCTGCGCGAGAGGTGCGACGCGCGCGCCGGCAAAACCGCCGATGCCGATGATCCACCGGGGCTGGAGCGCTTCGACGGCTTCTGCGAGTGCACGCTCGCACGCCTCGAGAAGCGGCGTGCGCTCGGCCATCGGAAGCCGGTCGGGAGTAAGGTTGCGGCCGCTCTTTTCGACGAACGCGAGCGGACAGAAGTTGAGCACGAACCAGTCGGCGAAGAACGCCTCGGGTCGCACGAAGCGTTCGCGGGCCCAGCCCCACAGACGCGCGCCGCTGACTTCCGAGCGCGTGCACGCGAATCCCGTGACCGGTCGCGCCGGATGCTCGCGCAGGGGTTTTCCGATCGGCACGTCGATTCCCATCCAGTCGCGAACCAGGCCGACGTGTCCGAACGGAACTCCCGTTTGCACCATTCCGAACGGCCCGGGATTCATGCCGACGAGCACCACCTGCTTCGGCGCGCCGCCGTAGCGATCCACGTACGCCGCATATCCGGCGCGCGCATACGAGAGCGGGTTGTAGACGAACGCCGCGTGCTCGCCGAAGCGAAGCTCGTCGCACGCGGCCGACAGGCGATCGGCGGCCGTCATCAGGCGTTTTTTTGCCGCCGCGTTCGCGCCAGCGCCGGGCATCCGGTCAGCTCGCGGCTGGTGCGAGCGCTTCGAGCACGTTCCAGTCGGGCCTGGTCATCGCCAGCGGATGCAGCGGCTGGATGCAGACGTGATTGGCGCCGGCATCGTGATGCGCCTTGATGCGCGCGCGGATCTGATCCTCGTTGCCCCACGCGACGATCGCGTCGACGAGCCGGTTGCTGCCGCCGGCCGTGAAATCTTCGTCGTGGTAGCCGAAGCGCTCGAGGTTCGTGCGGTAATTCGGCAGCTCGAGGTACATCGCGATCGCGTGCCGGGCGACGCTTCGCGCCTTTTCGGGATCAGTCTCCAGCAGCACCTTCTGCTCGACGCACAGCCACGCATCCGGGCCCATCGTGCGCCGGGCGAATTCGGTGTGCTCGGGCGGAACGAGATACGGATGCGCACCGGCGGTCCGTTCCGCCGCAAGCGCGAGCATGCGGGGATGCAGCGCGCCGATCACGGTTGGCGCCGCATGGGTCGGCGGTATGGCCGAATACGGCGCACGATCCATTGCGTCGAGGTAGCTGCGCATCATCGAGAGCGGCTTCGAATAGTCGTGTCCGCGCACTCCTGAGACGAGCGGGCGGTGGGAGACTCCGATGCCGAGCAGGAAGCGTCCGCCCGACTGCTCGGCAAGCGTCGCACGGCCGGCCGCCATCGTCATCGCGTCGCGAGCCCAGATGTTGGCAATGCCGGTCGCGACGACGAGCTTTGACGTCGAGCACAGCAGGAACGATGCGCTCGCGAATGCCTCGCGACCGAGCGCTTCGGGAATCCACAGCGCGCCGTAGCCGAGCGCTTCGATCCGCCTGGCGGCGGCCGCAGCTTCCTCGGCCGCCATTGCGTCGAAGAAATACCAGACACCGAGTTTTCCGATCTCCATGCTGGAGCCCTCCGCGGCCGAAGTATGACGGCGACGGAACCGGGGCAACAGCTTTTGCCCGCTTGCCGGTGCCCGGTGCCTCGGATAGCAGCGCGGGTCAGTCAGGCGGAGGACCCATGGATCTCAGTTACAGCGCCGAGTACGAAGCGTTCCGCGGCGAAGTGCGCGCGTTCCTCGACGAGCACTGGACAGGCGAAGACCGTGCGCGCCACGGCGGCAATGACCAGCTGATCGGCCGCATCGCGCGCCCGGAGGCCCGCGTCACCGAGTTTCGCGAACAGGCCATCGCCGCCGGTTATCTCTACCGCAACATCCCGCGCCAGTGGGGCGGCGGCGAGAAGCCGTTCGATCCGCTTCGCTCGGCCATCATCCGCGAGGAATTCAAGCGCGCGCGTGCGCCGCGCGAGATGGTCGGGCAGGGACCGTCGATGCTCGTGTTCACGCTGCTCGAGCACGGAACCGATGAGCAGAAACGCCGCTTCATAAAGAGCACGCTTCTCGGCGAAACCCTGTGGTGCCAGGGCTACTCCGAGCCCGGCGCCGGAAGCGACCTTGCATCGCTGCGAACGCGGGCCGAGCTCGACGGCGACCAGTGGGTTCTCAACGGCCAGAAGATCTGGACGTCGAATGCGCAGGAAGCCGACTGGATGTTCGCGCTCGTGCGCACCGAGCCCGACGCTCCCAAGCACGACGGCATCAGCTACCTTCTTCTCGACATGAAGACGCCCGGTATCACCGTGCGCCCGCTGCGCCAGATCACCGGCGATTCCGACTTCAACGAAGTGTTCTTCGACAACGTGCGCGTGCCGCGCACCGGCCTGGTCGGCGAGCGAGGCAAAGGCTGGATCGTCAGCCGCTCGACCCTCAAGTACGAGCGCGCGCTGATCGGCGACACCGACATCAACCGGCGCACGCTCGACGGCATGGTCATGCTCGCGCGCGCGATCGACCGCCGTGGGAGGCCTGCGATCGAAGATCCGGTTCTGCGCGGCCGTCTCGTCGAGGTCGAAACGCGCCTCGTCGCGGCCGAGTTCCACTCGATGCGCCTGCTGACGATGCAGGCAAAAGGCGAAGAGCCTGGTGTTGCCGGCCTGGTGCCGAAGCTCTGCGGCACGCAGCTCACCTACGACATGGCGCGCCTTGCGATGGACATCTGTGCGGAAGGCGCCGCGCTCGCGCCGGGCGAGCCGGAAGCGCCGGCAATGGGAATGTTCGTCAACGCGTATCTGTGGTCGCTCGGGATCCTGATTGCCGGCGGTACGGCCAATATCCAGCGCAACATCATCGCCGAACGCGGCCTCGGCATGCCGCGCGACGCATCACAGAAACGCTGAACCGTACAGCGCCGCTTTCGGCGGGACGGCAAGCGGCCGGCGCCAGATCAGAGGATGACATGGATTTCGGACTGACCGACGAACAACGAGCCCTGGCGGAAACCCTGCGGCGCTATCTCGCAGACGAGTGTCCCGCGACACGCGTGCGCACGGCGATGGAGTCGGAGAACGGCCACGATGCGGCGCTGTGGCAGGGCCTCTGCGATCTCGGAGTGCTTGCGCTCGCCGTGCCGGAAACGCTCGGCGGAATGGGCGACGAGCTGCTCAGCCTTGCGCTCGTCTCCGAACAGATCGGTTATGCCGCGGCACCGGGACCGTTCGTCGGTGCAGCAACTGCAGTCGTTGCATTGGCCAACGCAGACGACGCCGATGCGGCGGCAAGCTGGCTGCCGCGTATCGCATCCGGCGAAGCTCTCGCGACGGCTGCCGTCGGCGAGAGCGGGGGCCGCTGGGATGCTGACGAGCTCGCGGCAAAAGTCGACGTCGACAACGGCGACGGCGTGAAGCAGTCCGGCCAGCTTCGCGGGACCAAGTCGCAGGTGCCGTACGGAAGCCTCGCGGATCTGCACGTGGTGGCAGCGCGCGACGGCGACGACGTGGCCGTGTGGATCGTCGAACGCGCTCGTCCGGCCGTGGTCGCGAGCGATCTTTCCGGAAACGACCTGACCCGTCGCCTGTCGTCGGTCGAGTACCGCGGCGCCGAAGCGCGCCGCATCGGCGGGCGGCGTACGTTCGAGAAGATGCGCGACGCCGCGCTGATCCTGCTGGCCGCCGACGCGTACGGCGGCGCGCGGCGCTGCCTCGACATGGCGCGCGAATATGCGCTCACGCGCGAGCAGTTCGGGCAGCCGATCGGTGCCTTCCAGGCGGTCAAGCATCAGCTTGCCAACCTTGCCGTCGAGATCGAGCCGTCGATGTCGCTGTGGTGGTACGCTGCGCACGCGTTCGACCGCATTCCCGACCAGGCTCCGCGGCACGCCGCGCTCGCCAAGGCGTTTTCCAGCGACCTGTTCGATCGCGCCGCGCGCGATTCGACCGAGCTGCACGGCGGCATCGGTTTTACGTGGGAGTTCGACCTGCACCTGTGGCTGCGCCGGTCGATGTTCGATCGTGCATTCTTCGGCGATGCGCATTACCACCGCGCCCGCGCTGCCGCGCTGGCCGGCTGGTAAGCATGGGCTTTCATTCCGGAAGCCGCGACGCTACCGCCAAAGCTGCCTTTCTTGCCGCCGTGCTTGCGCTCAGCGCGCTGGCGCTGTGGATGGTATGGCCGGCGTTTCGTCCGGGCCGCATCATCAATCTCGATGCGCCACGGCATCTGCTTCGCGCGTTCGTGATGACGAACCAGTTCCTGCCGAGCGGCCACGTCGACGGGTTGTCGCCGTGGTGGTACCTCGGCGCCCAGCTGTTCCTGTTCCAGTCGTACGGCTACTTCTTCCTGATCGGGATCACATCGATCGTGCTGTCTGGATGGGCGCATGTCGCGACGCTCCACCAGATCTTCAAGTTCTACTATGTTCTTCCGATCCTGCTGCTGCCGGGCGTAACCGCGCTGCTCGCGAGGCGGCTCGGCATTGCACGGCGCGGAGCGGCCGCCGCTGCGCTCGCCAGTCTCATCTTCACGTCGCCGCTCGGTTACGGCGTGCAGGGGATGTTCGGGATCGGTCTGCTGCTGCAGGGTGCGGGCGTCGTCTGCTTCGCGCTGGCGTGGCCGGAGTTCCTGGCCGTACTGGTGGATCGCTCGCGCGCGCCATGGCGCGCGGTGCTGATGGTGGCCGCCGTCGTCATCTGCCACTTCATCAGCGGCGCGTACACGCTCGGTGCGGCAGGGCTGGCGGCAGCCTGGCTGGCGCTTACGACGCGCTCGCTTCGTCCGCTGATGCGCTACGCGCTGGTCACGTCGCTGGTGCTGCTGATCGCCGGACACTCGCTGTTCCCGAGTGTCGAGCTGCACTCGATGTCGGGGCAAGGCGTCGGGTGGGGAACCGAGCGCGATCGTTTCTGGAGACTTCTGGCGGGGACATTGTTCGGCGCCCGCGAGCTCGCGCTGCCGGCCATCGCGGCCGCCGCGTGGGCGGTCTTTCGCGGCAATCGGATGCTTTCGATCTCGGCCATGCTTTTTTTCACGACCGCGCTCGCCGGCGGCGCCAACGAACAGCCGTGGATGCCTGCTCCGCTCGAATCGATCATCCAGCTCCTGCTGCGGCCGAGAGCGCTGCCGTACGCGGCCCTGCTTCAGGCGGTGTTCGCGGGACTCGCGGCCGATCGGGTTCTCGCCGTCATCGAGAGCGCCGCTGCAAAGTACGTCGACCTGCCGAGGTACCGGTGGTGGGCGCTCGCGGCTCCTGCGGTGTTCGCTGTGATGCTGCTCGCCGGCCGCGATGAGCTCAACTACCAGCGGCGCTTCGTCAAAACCGAGTCCGAGCTCAGCCGTCGCGATCACACCGTGTACCTGAAGCTCGTCGAATGGCTGCGCAGCAACGTGCACCCGCCGGCCATCGTCGCCGTGCCGAGAACGCTGCTGCCGCAGAGCGCGGTCGGCGCGCGCAGCGTGATCAGCTTTCTCAATCTCGACACTGGCCTGTACACGTTTCAAGGCGACCAGGCCGAGCTCACGCGTGCATCGCGTCACTCCGGACGCGTCGACCTCGACCGCCTCGATAAAGGGCTGTCACGAAATGCCGGCATTCTGCGCGCGGCCGGCGTGTCGTACGTCATCCTGAGCGACCGCGACCTGCGCCAGCGACTCGCCGACGTGCCCGAGCTCGAGCAAGTCTTCGAATACGACCAGAGCTCGCACAGGCGAGGCAGCACGAAGCACGGCCGTCGCCACGACGATCGCCATGTCCGTCGCCACGGCACGCGCCAAGACCACGAGGACGACGAGGACGAAAAATCGGTCGGCGTCGCGGTCTATCGACTGCGCGGCGGCGGCGAATGGCTTCGCGGTCCGGGTCTGCATGCCGAAAGCCTGGAGAAACTTCCCGAGCACCTTTCGTGGAATGTCACGGTCGAAGGCACGTCAGGCGTCCGGCCGGCCACCGCGGCGCTCAACTGGCATCCGAACTGGACCGCGCGCGTCGACGGCGTCGCCACTCGCACCCGCATGACGCCGTCGCGCCGCGTGCAGTTCGACATTCCGGCCGGCAAGAGCCGCGTGACGCTGGATTTCGTGCGCACCACGCGCGAAAAAGTGTGGAACGCGCTGTCGCTCGCAACATTCGTCGCGGTGCTCGTGCTTTGGTGGCGCGACACGCGCGCCCGCCGCGGCCGGACTGCGACCGCATCGCTTCCCGAGGAGATGTCATGAAGGTACGTGCAGCAGTTGCTCATGCGGCCGGTGAGCCGCTTGCGATCGAGACAGTCGATCTCGAAGGACCGCGCGCCGGCGAAGTACTGGTCGAGATTCGCGCGACCGGCGTCTGCCACACCGATGCCTACACACTCTCCGGCAAGGACCCGGAAGGACTTTTCCCCGCCATCCTCGGGCACGAAGGCGCGGGTGTCGTCGTCGACGTCGGCGCCGGAGTGACGAGCCTTGCCAAAGGCGACCACGTGATCCCGCTGTACGTTCCCGAATGCCGCCAGTGCGATTACTGCACGAGCGGCAGGACCAACCTGTGCCAGTCGATCCGCGAAACACAGGGACGCGGCCTCATGCCGGACGGAACCAGCCGGTTCTCGCTCGGCGGAAAGCCGCTGCTGCATTACATGGGCACGTCCACGTTCTCGAATTACACCGTGGTCCCGGAGATCTCGCTCGCGAAGATCCGCAGCGACGCGCCGTTCGACAAGGTCTGCTACATCGGATGCGGCGTCACGACCGGTATCGGAGCGGTGATCAACACGGCTAAAGTCCGTCCCGGCGACAACGTCGTCGTGTTCGGTCTCGGCGGCATCGGGCTCAACGTCGTGCAGGGAGCGAGGCTTGCCGGCGCCGCGATGATCGTCGGCGTCGACGTGAATCCCGCACGCAAGGCGCTCGCCGAGAAGTTCGGCATGACACACTTCGTGAACCCGAAAGAAGTCGAAGGCGATCTCGTCCCGTATCTCGTCAGCCTGACCCGGGGCGGCGCCGATTTCAGCTTCGAGTGCATTGGCAGCGTGGCGGTGATGCGCCAGGCACTCGAGTGCTGCCACAAGGGATGGGGAACCAGCGTCATCATCGGCGTCGCGGGCGCGGGTGAGGAGATCGCGACGCGCCCGTTCCAGCTCGTGACGGGCCGCGTCTGGAAAGGAACCGCGTTCGGCGGCGCGAAGGGTCGCACCGACGTACCGCGCATCGTCGACTGGTACATGGACGGGCGCATCAACATCGACGACCTGATCACCCACACGATGCCGCTCGCGGACATCAATCGGGCGTTCGACCTGATGCATCACGGGGAGTCGATCCGCAGCGTCGTCACGTTCTAGTCCCACACTAGCCCCACAATTCTCCCCTTGAGTCGGCTGGGTATTTGCAGGCATAGTGCGCGGGCTTTCTGCACCTCCGTGCAGATCGGCACGGGAGGAGACCATGAATCGACTCAAGGCTGCGGCAGCGGCGGGGCTTGCCGCATTGGTCAGCGTGTTCGTCGTCGGCAGTCCGCCGGCGCACGCCTTCGTGACGTTCGAGAGCGGGCAGGTGCGTCCGCTTGCGATGTCTCCGGACGGCAACCGCCTGTTCGTCTGCAACACGCCGGATAACCGGGTCGAGATCTTCGACATTGGTGTGGACGGGCTGACGCACGTGACATCGGTGCCGGTCGGCCTCGAGCCGGTTGCGGTCGCAGCGCGCACCAACACCGAGATCTGGGTCGTCAACCACCTGTCCGACAGCGTCAGCATCGTCGACCTGAGCGATATCAGCGAGCCGCGCGTGACCCGCAGCCTCACCGTCGGCGACGAGCCGCGCGACATCGTCTTCGGCGGACCCGCGTTCGACCACGCCTACATCACGACGGCCCATCGCGGACAGAACATCCCGTTCGATCCACAGCTTACGACGCCGGGCGTCGGCCGCGCCGACGTCTGGGTATTCGATGCGAACGATCTCGGGTCGAGCTTCGGCGGTGACGAGGAGACGATCCTTACGCTGTTCGGCGACACGCCGCGGCCGCTCGCGGTCAGCCCGGACGGCACCCGCGTCTACGCGGGCGTGTTCCTGTCGGGCAACCAGACGATGACGCTCGGCGAAGGCATGGTGCCCAACGGCGGCGAGCCCAACGGGCTTCCCGATCCGCCGACGAACCATTCGGGCGATGCGCGGCCGGAGGTCGGCCTGATCGTCAAGTTCAACGGCTCGCAGTGGGTGGATGAGCTCGGCCGCGACTGGTCGGGCCAGGTCAAGTTCACGCTGCCGGACTACGACGTGTTCTCGATCGATTCGTCCATGGATCCGCCGGCGGTCACCGGCGGCGCTCCGGGACTGCGCTTCGCCCACGTCGGCACGACGCTGTTCAACATGGCGATCAATCCGTCCGACGGAAAGCTGTTCGTGACGAATCTCGAGGCGTTCAACGACGTTCGCTTCGAAGGTCCCGGGACGTACGCCGATACGACGGTTCGCGGACATCTCGTCGAAAGCCGGATCACCGTCATCGATCCGGTCGCGCAGACCGTCACGCCGCGGCACCTGAACAAGCACATCACGTACGACGACATCTTCGATCCGGCTCCGAATGCGACCAACGACAAGAGCCTCGCGTTCCCGCTCGGCATGGCGTTCAACGCCGCGGGGACCAAGCTCTATGTCGCCGCGCTCGGATCGAGCAAGATCGGCGTCTACGTTCCGTCCGAGATCGAAAACAACACGTTCACGCCGAACGTCGCGAACCAGATCGAGGTCAGCGGCGGCGGCCCGACCGGCGTGGTTCTCGATGAAGACAACGCGCGCCTGTACGTGCTGACGCGCTTCGACAACTCCGTGTCGGTCGTCGATACCGCGATCAACACGGAGGAGAGCCACATCTCGCTGCACAATCCGGAACCGGCCAGCGTCGTTGCCGGCCGCCCGTTCCTTTACGATGCACGGCTGACGTCATCGCGCGGCGACCAGGCGTGCGCGTCGTGCCATATCTTCGGCGACTTCGACGCGCTCGCATGGGATCTCGGCAATCCGGACGACGACAAGGTCGCCAATCCGCTGCAGTTCACGATCGGCCCGGTCTTCGGCATCGATCCGGCCTTCCATCCGATGAAGGGCCCCATGACGACGCAGAGCCTGCGCGGCATGGACAACCACGGGGCGATGCACTGGCGTGGCGACCGCAACGGAGGATCGGCCGGCAGCAGCCAGCCGAACGGCGGCGTCTACAACGAGCAGGCCGCATTCAAGAAGTTCAATCCGGCATTCGTCGGGCTCATCGGCCGCAGCGAGCAGCTGACGACCGCACAGATGCAGTCGTTCACGGACTTCGTTCTGGACGTCATGTATCCGCCGAATCCGAACCGGGCGCTCAACAACCAGCTCGATGCCGACCAGCTGGCAGCCCAGACCCTGTACTTTGGCCACAACACCGACACGGTGTTCAACTGCAACGGCTGCCACACGTTCAACCGCAACGGCAATGCGGGCGTTGCGCATCCGGGCTTCTTCGGAACCGACGGCCACGGGTCGTTCGAGAACGAGACGCAGATGATGAAGATCGCGCAGCTGCGCAACCTCTATCAGAAGGTCGGCATGTTCGGCATGGCGACCGAGCCTTTCGTGAATCCCGGGAACAACGGTCCTCAAGGGGACCAGGTGCGCGGATTCGGATACCTGCACGACGGCAGCACCGATACGATCTTCCGCTTCCTCCAGGCGACCGTGTTCAACAACCAGTCGCCGACGTCGGGCTTCGCCGCGGGTGCGGCCGGTGACGTCGAGCGCCGCCAGATGGAGAAGCTCATTCTCGCGTTCGACAGCAATCACCGGCCGATCGTCGGCCAGCAGGCGACGCTGTCGTCGACGAGCGGCGGCGACGCCGATACCCGCGTCGACCTGATGATCGCGCGTGCCGCTGCGGGCGAGTGCGACGTGATCGCCAAAGGCGTCGTCGGCGGCGAAGAGAGGGGATGGTTCTACCAAGGCTCCCACCAGTTCTCGAGTGATCGCGACAGCGAAGGCCTGATCGCCGAAGCGACGCTGCGCGGATACGCGGCGACTCCTGGACAGGAACTCACGTTCACCGCGGTTCCGACCGGCGAGGGCGAGCGCGAAGGCATCGATCGCGATCAGGACGGCTATCTCGACGCCGACGAGCTCGACGGCGGTTCGGACCCGGCCGACGAATCGAGCCTGCCGTGCATCGACACGACCGGCGGCCAGATCTTCCGGAAAGCCTCGCTGCAGGAGAGCAAAGGAAAGCTGAAGATCACCGCCGACCTCACGCTCGCGAACGCGTTCAGCGGCGGCATCATCTCGGTCGAGGCCGAGGATGGCGACGGTGTGATCTTCTCGGGCATTGTCGACGCGGCCAGCCTCGTGCCGAACAACGCCGGCACGATGTACAAGTACAAGGCGCCGACGGGAACGCACGGCATCACCAAGCTCAGCATCAAGGCGAACTCGGGCACGCCGGGCCTCTACCGCGTGAAGATCCAGACCGACCAGGCCTGGACCGCTCCCGGCGCCGACGAGACGATTGCGACCACCTCGGTGACGATCCAGGTGATCGACGAATGCTTCGAGGGCCCGGCGACGAAGGTCTACTGAGCGATCACGGGCTCGCCGGCACCCGATTCATTCGGATGCCGGAGATGGACAGCGCAAAGGGGCGCGAGCGATGCTCGCGCCCCTTTGTGTTTCTCCCTTGAATCGCCGGGGGTTCTACCGGCATAGTGCTCGCGGATTTCTGCACTTGGGGTGCAGAATCGCGCGGGAGGAGAAACATGAGCATTTTCAAGCGGGTTGCCGGTGCGCTCGGTGTCGCCGGGCTGGTCTTCCTGTCGTCTGCGCCGGCGGGCGCGTTCGTCACGTTCGAGTCCGGGCCGGTCCGCCCTCTCGCAAAGTCGCCGGACGGCACCCGGCTGTTCGTCTGCAACATCCCGGACAACACCCTCGAAGTCTTCGACATCGAGCCCGACGGGCTGACCAAAGTCGCCTCGGTGCCGGTCGGCCTGGAGCCCGTGGCGGTGGCCGCGCGCACCGATACCGAAGTCTGGGTCGTCAACTTCCTGTCCGACAGCGTCAGCATCGTCGATCTGACCGACATCGACGCACCGAGAGTTACTCGCACGCTGACGGTCGGCGACGAGCCGCGCGACATCGTGTTCGGCGGCGCGCTGTTCAACAAGGCTTTCATCACCACCGCGCACCGCGGTCAGAACGATCCGAACGACCCTCAGCTGACAACCGAAGGCGTGGGACGCGCCGACGTGTGGGTCTTCGACGCGACGGCTCTCGGCTCCGACTTCGGCGGCAACGAGACGACGATCCTCACGCTGTTCGGCGACACGCCGCGCCCGCTCGCGGTCAGCCCCGACGGGACGCGCGTCTATGCCGGTGTATTCCTGTCCGGAAACCAGACCACCGTGATCAACGAAGGCGTGATTCCGAACGCTCTCGATTTCAACGGCAACCCGGTTCCTTCGCGCCCCGCACTGGCACTCCCGCCGCCCGACACGGACGCAAGCGGTGATCCGCGGCCGGAAGTCGGCCTGATCGTAAAGTTCGACGGCACGCACTGGGTCGACGAGCTCGGGCGGAATTTCGACAGCCTCGTGCGCCTGAGCCTGCCGGACTACGACGTGTTCGCGATCGACGCGACGCAGAATCCGCCGGCACAGGTTGCCGGCAGCGGCGGCCAGTTCGCGCACGTCGGCACGACGCTGTTCAACATGTCGATCAACCCGGCCGACGGAAAGCTCTTCGTCAGCAACCTCGAAGCGTTCAACGACGTGCGGTTCGAGGGCCCCGGGACGTTCGCCGACACCACTGTACGCGGACATCTCGTCGAGAGCCGCATCACGGTGATCGACCCGGTGGCCGAAACGGTCACGCCGGTTCATCTCAACAAGCACATCACCTACGACGACACGTTCGATCCGATCCCGAACACCACCAACGACAAGAGCCTCGCATTCCCGCTCGACATGGCGTTCACCGCCGACGGGTCGAAGCTTTACGTGGCCGCATTCGGCTCGAGCAAGATCGGAACGTACGTGACCTCCGAGCTTGCCGGCGATACGTTCACGCCGGATGCAGCCGACCAGATCCAGGTCAGCGGCGGCGGCCCGGCCGGTATCGTGCTCGACGAAGCGACTTCACGCCTGTTCGTGCTGACGCGCTTCAACAACTCGGTCTCGATCGTCGACACCGCGATCAACACCGAGCTGGAGAACATTCCGCTTCACAATCCGGAGCCGGCGAGCGTGGTTGCGGGGCGGCCCTTCCTCTACGATGCGCGCCACACATCGGCACGCGGCGACCAGGCGTGCGCATCGTGCCACATCTTCGGTGACATGGACGGCCTCGCATGGGATCTCGGCAATCCCGACGACGACATCGTCAACAACCCGCAGCAGTTCACGATCGGCCCGATCGGCGACCCGGACTTCCATCCGATGAAGGGCCCCATGACGACGCAGAGCCTGCGCGGCATGGACAACCACGGCCCGATGCACTGGCGCGGTGACCGGACCGGTGGAAACACCGAGGCGAACCATCAGCCCAACCAGGGTTCGTACAACGAGGATCTCGCGTTCAAGGCGTTCAATCCGGCGTTCGTCGGACTGATCGGCCGCAGCGCGACGCTGCCGGACATCGAGATGCAGGCCTACACGGACTTCATCCTGCAGGTGATGTATCCGCCCAACCCGATCCGCGCGCTCGACAACTCGCTTACGCCGGGTCAGGCGGTGGCGCAGAACATCTTCTTCAATCGCGACCCGATCGACACGTTCGAGACGTGCGAAAGCTGTCACCGCACCAACCGCAACGGCAATGCCGGCGTTGCGCGACCCGGATTCTTCGGTACCGACGGTCAGTCGAGCTTCGAGAACGAGACGCAGCACTTCAAGATCGCGCACCTTCGAAACCTGTACCAGAAGGTCGGAATGTTCGGCAATGCGGCCGAGCCGTTCGTCAATCCGGGCAACAACGGGAACCTCGGTGACCAGGTGCGCGGCTTCGGCTTCCTGCACGATGGCAGCATCGACACGGTCTTCCGCTTCCTGCAGGCGACGGTGTTCAATCCGCATGCGGCGGGCCCGGGCAACAACCCGCCGGCCAACATCGGATTCCTCAACGACACCGAGCGCGCCGACATGGAAAGCTTCGTCCTCGCGTTCGACAGCAATCACCGGCCGGTCGTCGGCCAGCAGGTGACGCTCACGTCCACGACCGGCGGCGACGCGGACACTCGCGTCGACCTGCTCCTCGACCGTGCCGACGCGAACGAATGCGACGTGGTCGTCAAGGGCGTCATCGCCGGCGAAGAACGCGGCTGGGTCTACGACGGCTCCGGACAGTTTTCGACGGACAGCTTCGGCGACGGGCAAGTCGCAGAAGCAGCCCTGCGCGCGCTCGCCGACACCGCCGGTCAGGAGCTCACGTTCACGGCCGTGCCGGTCGGCGAGGGATATCGCATCGGCCTCGATCGCGACCTCGATGGTTACCGCAACGCCGACGAAGTCGGAGCGGGAAGCGATCCGGGCGACGAAGCGAGCACGCCGTGCGCAACCACGACCTCGAACTTCGTGTACACAAAAGCGAAGCTCCAGGACAGCAAGGGCAAGCTGCAGATCAAGGCCGACATGACGCTGTCGTCTGCGTATACGGGCGGCGTGGTTTCGGTCGTCGCGATGGACGGCGGCGGCATCATCTTTACCGGTGAGATCGGAGCGCTCACACCGAACAACGCCGCGACCAAGTACACGTACAAGGCGCCGATGGACAGCACCGGAATCACCAAGGTCGCCGTGAAGGCGATGAAGGACCCGGGAGTCTACCGCGTCACGATGAAGACCAGTGCGGCCTGGACACCTCCGTCGGCTGACGAGACCATCGTGTCGACTTTCGTCACGTTGCGCGTCGTCGACGAATGCGTCGACGGTCCCGCCACCAAGGTCGACGACTGAGACGGCGCGGCGCGCAGACCGCCAAAGTAAAAGGGGCGCGGGCGAAGGCTCGCGCCCCTTTTTCATTCTGCACCGATCGATCGCTTGGAACGCGGGCGCCGGCTTTGTATAGGCGCTCTGCCATGAGCCGGCCGCTGTTTATCGCGATCCTGTCTTCGCCCGTCGCGGCGCTTCTTGCCGGGATGTCGATTTACGCGTTTCGCACCTTTTATCTCCGCAATGCACCGATGGATGAGGAACTGGCGCGGCGCGGCCAGTCGGCGCTGCTCGGGCAGACAATCCGGCAGGCTTTCGCGTGGACAGTGCGGCCGATCGAATATGCATTCGAGCACAGCGGCGCGTCGCCGGATCTGCTGACGATCTCGGGAACGGTCCTGTGCGCCGTGGGCTCGATCGTGCTTGCCTCCGGCGATCTTACCGTCGGCGGCCTCCTCATCCTGTTCTCTTCGTGTTTCGATTTCCTTGACGGACGCATCGCGCGCAAGCGCGGCATCAGCGACCGCGGCGGAGAATTCCTCGACTCCACCATGGACCGCTACGCCGACGCGTTCTGCTTCGGCGCCGCCGCATTCCTGCTGCGCGACAATGCCTGGAACCTGTCGGCCGCACTCCTCGCGTTCGGCGCATCCGGCATCGTCCCGTACGCCAGAGCCAAAGCCGAAGCACTCGGAGCCGAGCTGCGCGGCGGCCTCATGCAACGCCCCGAGCGCGTCGTGCTGCTGAGCGGCGCCGCCATCTTCAGCGCCCCGCTCGACCATCTGTGCCCGTTCGATGCCGCACACCCGACGTTCACGCTGGTGATCTGGATCCTCGCAATCGGAACCGCCGTCACAGCAGTCGGCCGCACGATAGATGGCCTAAGAGCCACCCGCACCACGCGCCGCCGTTAGGCGCGCCACGAAAACGAGAAGAGAAGCAGTTAGCACCTCGATCAAGCGCGAAGAACGAGAACAATCTGCGCGACAATCCCCGCCACGAGAGCCACGTAACACGAGCCGGGCGCCGAGAAGGGTCGAGATGCAAGGCGGAGCCCGCGTAAGCGAGGGAGGCGTACTTCCCGTACGCTGACCGAGCGTCGCGGCGACAACGCGGCAGATCGGCCCTTATCGGCGTCCGGCGCAACGACCGAGCGTCAGGACAACGCAACGATCGTAGCGCCGGACCCTCGAAGATCACTTCTTGACGAGCACGAACATCGTCCCGCTTTCGCGGGCAACGAGCAGAAGCGCGCTGTTGCCTTTGACCTTGTCCGCAACCCTGCGGAACGCCGCCGCATCCTTGACCGGACTCTGGTCGATCTGGACGATCACATCGCCGGGGCCGATGCCGGCCTTCGCAGCGGCGCTGCGCGGCTCGACGTCGGTAACGACGGCTCCGCTGTCGATCTTGTCGGAGACACCGAAGTGCCTGCGGCTCTCCGCGTTGAGGTCACTCACGTCGATTCCGCCGAGCAACCCCGTGCTCGTGACTTTTTCCGGTTTGGCGCCCGGACGCTTGCCAGTGACCGGCAGCGAGCCGAGCTCGACATCGAGCTCGCGCTTCGTCTTGTCGCGCACGAGCGTCACGGTCACCGACTTGCCCGACGGATGCGACGCAACGATGTTGCGCAGCTCGCCGGTCGATTTCACGTCGTGACCATCGATCGCGAGGATCACATCCCCGCGCTGGATTCCGGCCTTCTTGGCGGGGCCGTCCGGGCTGACGTCGGCGACGAGCACGCCGTGCGCCTGGTCGATGCCCATCGCATCGGCAAGATCGCGGTCGAGCGTCTGGATCGACACGCCGAGCCAGCCGCGCTCGACCTTTCCCGTCTCGAGCAGGCTCGTCATGATGCCCTTGGCCATGTTCGACGGGATCGCGAAACCGATCCCCTGGTAGCCGCCGGTACGGCTGGCGATTGCAGTGTTGATGCCGACGAGCTCGCCGCGCAGGTTGATCAGTGCGCCGCCGGAGTTGCCGGGATTGATGGCTGCGTCGGTCTGGATGAAGTCCTCATAGTCTGCGATGCCGAGATTGGCGCGTCCGGTGGCCGAGACGATTCCCATCGTGACGGTCTGGCCGACGCCGAACGGATCGCCGATCGCGAGCACCGTGTCGGCAAGGCGAAGAGTCGAAGAGTCGCCGATCGGAAGCGGCTTCAGGCCGGACGGACTTTTCTTGAGACGTACGACCGCCACGTCGCTCTGCGGATCGGCGCCGATCAACTCGGCATCGAACTCGCGATTGTCGTCGAGTGTTACCTTGATCTCGTCGGCATTCTCGACGACGTGATTGTTGGTCAGGATGACACCGTCGCTGGTGACGATGACGCCCGAGCCGAGACTCTGGGCGCGCCGCTCCTGCGGTATGGCTTGACCCGGCGGCATCTGGAAGAAGCGGCGGAAGAACGGGTCGTCGGAGAACGGGGAACCGCCTCCGGGGCCATCGTCGTCGTCCCCCATTCCTTTGATGACCTTGGTCGACGAGATGTTGACCACGCTTGCCGTAGCGCGCTCGGCAATTTCAGCCAGATCGACCGAAGGGTAGTGCGCTTCGGCGTCGCGAGGCATCAGCAGCTGTGAGGCCGAAAGCAGCCCGCCGTGACCGAGTGGCGTCGTGGAGAGGATGTCGAGGGTTGCAAGGGAGCCGACGAGCCCGCCGAGCGCGACCGCGACGAGGCCTCGCAGTCGCGGTCGCACGGCGGGAAGGAGACGGTTCGGAAACTTCATTGAAGAGGAGACTCCTGGAGATTTGGATCGCACATGGAAGGGTTCTGGCCGTCAGACGCTCCGATGCGGGAGCTATTCAGGAAGCGGCGCATTGCGTCGCGCATCGCATCGATGGTCCGCAGGCAGCGTCCGGGCCTCCGTTGCCCCATGGTGGGCGGGCGAGTACGATGACCGGGCCTCGAGGACGGGAAGGGAGCCGGTCCGGGGCCAAAAAGGAGGCAGGCAATGTCGGAGAATGAAGTCAATTTCAGTGGGAACCCCAACACGATGATTGCGCTTGCACTGGTGGCCTCGGCCCTCTCGCTTGCGCTCAGCGTGTGGAGCATTTCAAGAGTCGGAGCCATCGAAGCATTCGTCGCAGTTCAGAGCGCCGCCGCGCGGTAGATACGGCCGCTGCGGATGGGCCCGGCCCCGCGCTCGCGGGATCGGGCCCGTCCGTTCCGTTTGTTTTCTTCTTTCCCGCGGTGATCGCCGCGGGCTCTCGCCTGTCGCAGCACTGTCGCTTCCCGCGGCGTCCATCGCGCCGGCGCGTTTTGCACTCCTTCGCATTTTCCCACATCTTCGCGCATCTGCGTCGCTGCTGCCGGCCGCTCGTGGCTGCGCGTAAGCGGACCCGGAAAGCGAGTGAGGTGATCGGGAATGTCGGGCGAGAACGAGATCGTTCTGGTCGGGGTCGGGCAGTGCGTCCAGCGTGATGCGGCGCCGGACCATGCGCGCGATCCGGTCGCGCTCATGGCCGATGCCGCTCGCCTCGCCGCGGACGATTCGACGCTTGGCCCGCGGCTGCTCTCGCAGCTCAGTCTCGTCGCAACCGTGGACACGTTCGCGTGGCAGCCGGCCTGTGCGCCGGGGCTTCTGGCCGAGGCCATCGGTGCCACGCCGTCGCGTCTGGTGCAGTCGACTGTCGGCGGGAATACGCCGCAGGCCTACGTGAACTGGCTTGCCGGCGAGATCCGAAGCGGAAAGGCGGGCGGCGCGTGCCTTATCGCCGGCGTCAACGTCGTCGCAAGCATGATGAAGGCGCGCGCGGCGGGAGTCCGTCTCGCGTGGCCGACCGGCGGCGGTGGTGCTCCGGAGCGTTTCGGCGACGAGCGGCCCGGCGGCACCGACGACGAGAACGCGCACGGCCTGTTCCTGCCGTCGAACACGTATCCGTTGTTCGAGAACGCCGTGCGCGCACGGCGGGGTCTTTCGGTCCGCGAGCACAGCCTCGCCATCGGCCGCATGTTTTCGCGCTTCACCGACGTTGCGGCGAAGAATCCGATTTCGTGGTTTCCCGTGCGGCGCAGCGCGGAAGAGCTCGCGACGCCGTCCGAGAACAATCGCTGGGTTTCGTTTCCGTACACCAAGTACCTGAACGCGGTGATGGCTGTCGATCAGTCCGCTGCAGTCATCCTGATGAGCGCAGCCGAAGCCGACAGGCTCGGCGTACCGAAGGATCGCCGGGTGTGGTTCCTCGGCGGCGGCGCCGCAAGCGAAGATCCGTGGAACGTCAGCGAGCGTCCCCGCTTCGACGCGTGTCCGTCGATGAAGTTCGCGGCCGAGCAGGCGATGGCGAAGGCCGGAACGACGGTCGCCGACCTCGATTTCTTCGATCTGTACTCGTGCTTTCCGGTCGCGGTCGAGCTTGCGTGCGAAGGTCTCGGCATCGCCGAGGATGATCCTCGCGGCCTGACGCTCACCGGCGGACTGCCGTATTTCGGAGGACCGGGAAACAACTATTCGCTGCACGGCATCGCTGCGATGGTCGAAGCGCTGCGATCCAGGCCCGGGGCAAACGGACTCGTCACCGCCAATGGATGGTATCTGACCAAGCATGCGGCCGGCGTTTATTCGAGCGCGCCGCCGTCACGCCCCGCGCTCGCCGAGCCGCCCGCGAGCGCTTCGCGGCACGAAGGGCAGCCGGTCGAAGTCGCGAAGGAACCGAGCGGAAAGGCAGTCGTCGAGACCTACACTGTCGTCTGCGGAAAGTCGGGCGAGCCGCAGACGGGCATCGTACTCGGCCGTCTCGCAACCGGCGCGCGCTTCCTCGCGCACACACCGGACGATCCGGCGCTTCTCGAAGAATGGATGACGAACGAGGCCATCGGGCGTCGCGGCAGCGTACGGGCCGGCTCGCCGGTCAACGTGTTCACGCCCGAATAGGCAAAAGGCCCGAATGCACCAGCCGCATCCATCCACGTTTCCGATGAGTACCGACGGTTATCGCACCGAGATCGCCGGTCTTTCGGTGGTCGAAATCGCGCAGCGCTTCGGCACTCCGACGTTCGTCTACGATGCGGCGACGATCGCGGCACGCGTGCGCAGCCTGGCGCGCTTCGACGTCGTGCGATACGCGCAGAAGGCCTGCTCGAACATTGCCGTGCTCGATCTGGTCCGGCGCGAAGGCGCGCTCGTCGATGCAACCAGCGCGGGCGAAATGCACCGCGCGTTCGCGGCGGGATACGAAGCCGCCGGAAATCCGCCGCCCATCGTCTACACCGCCGACATCTTCGATCGCGACTCGCTCGACTCGGTCGTGGAGAACGGCGTCCACGTCAACTGCGGATCGGCCGACATGATCGACCAGTACGCCGCACGGCGCGGCGATGGCCAGGTCACGCTTCGGATCAATCCCGGGTTCGGCCACGGGCACAGCCGCAAGACCAACACCGGCGGCGATCACTCCAAGCACGGCATCTGGCACGAGGATCTTCCCGAAGTTCTCGGACGCGCAGCTGCGCTCGGCATCCGCATATCGGGGCTGCACGTGCACATCGGTTCCGGCAGCGACCTCGAGCATCTCTCGCAGGTCGCGAGCGCGATGGAGAAGCTCGCGCTGCGCGTCGGGCCGCAGCTCGAGTCGATCAGCGCAGGCGGCGGACTGCCGGTTCCGTACAAGTCCGGCGATCCGGCAATGGATGTCGACGCGTACTTCGGCTTGTGGGATGCCGCCCGCCGCAGAATCGCGGCCGAGCTCGGCCACGAGATCCGCCTCGAGATCGAGCCGGGCCGCTACCTTGTTGCCGACAGCGGCTTCCTCGTGACCGAAGTGCGCGCGACCAAGCGCATGGGCACCAACCGCTTCTGTCTGGTCGATGCGGGCTTCAACAATCTCGTCCGTCCGGCCATGTACGGATCGTATCATCCGATGGCACTGGCCCCGTCCGACGGCGCCGCCGATCTTCCTCCCGGCGACTGTGTGATCGGCGGACCGCTTTGTGAATCGGGCGACATCTTTACGCAGGGCGTAGACGGCGTCGTCGGCCACGTCCGGCTGCCGCAGCCGAGGATCGGCGACTTTCTCGTCATCGGCGTTGCCGGCGCGTACGGCTTCTCGATGAGCTCCAACTACAACTCGAAGCCGCTGGCTGCCGAAGTCATGATCATCGACGGGCGCGCCCACCTCGTGCGTGCAAGGCAGGGCCTCGACGACCTGATCCGCGGCGAGCGTCTGCCGGCGATCTGAGCGCGGCCAGCCGGCCCGACCGATCGTTTCGCGCGCGAAAAACGATCGCGGCGCGTGCATACCCTCCCGCCGGAACGAAATCGGAGGAGATCCCGTGACGTTCGGCGCCGATTTCACGGCCAATCTGCTGTCTATCTCGAATTGCCGCGAGCCGTTGCGGACGCGGTCCGCAACTGCGAGCATAGCCGGAAAAGACTTGGAATCCAGCCACTTGACAGGCGGCAAGTATGCCTCGGAGACTGCGTCGTCGCCGCCGGCTCACGGCGTCGCGCAAAATTCCTCACGATGCTGCCCCCGGGGGGCATTGCGCCTTCTCCCGGCACGGCATAATCCCGCTGTGGGTACTGGTTGATGGCGGCCTCGGGATGGACACAATACTCCGAGACTCAGATTCGCGAGATCCTCGAGCTGGCCAAAATGGGCATGCAGCCGGCGGATCTGGCGCGTCGCTACAATGTGCCCGTCGTCGTCATCCACGTCTGGCAGACCAAATACGGATCGACGAGCGGCGAAACTGACGCCTCGCGCTATCGGCGCCTCGAGGCCGAAATCACCAAGCTCAACCAGCTGATCGGCGAGCTGACGGTCGAGCACGAGCAACTGGGCATCAAGCTGGCTGCGAAGAAGGAGTGATCCGCAGACTCCTCGTTGCGAGCGACTTGCGTCGTCCGTAGGTTCTTACGGTGCCACCGGTTGTCATTTACACGCTTCGAAGCTGCCCTTTCTGCGTCCGGGCCAAGAGCCTGTTCGATTCCAAGCGGGTCGATTACCGGGAGGTCGACGTGACCTCGAACTGGGAGGAGCGCATGCGGATCTCGCGCGAAAGCGGGCATCGGACGTTTCCGCAGATCTTTATCGGCGACTCCTTCATCGGGGGCTGCGACGAGCTCTACTCGCTCGAACGCGCCGGAAAGCTCGACCCGATGCTCTCCTGAGCTGGCCAAAAGCTGGGTATACAACGCGATTTTTCCACACTATCCTCCGCGAACGGTCTGACGACGTGATCAGCCATACTGGCCTGTGGGCTGCGGCTTTCTCGATGCGGTTTCGAGCTGCTGCCGGCACCCGCACGAACGAACATTGGAGTACCCCGGAATGAGGTTTTCACCATCCGTGCGTGATTTCGTGACGTTGCGACTCGCGCTGGCCGCGTTTGCGGCAGCGTCGATGATCGTATTCGCCGGCTCTGCGCCGGCTGCCGACTGCGGCGACGATGTCGACGGCGAGCGCATCGGTTGCGCATGCGGGGACAACGTCGTCTCCGATACGACGCTGAGACCGGGTGA